>SFPF01000144.1 GCA_004552155.1 Bacteroidales bacterium | reverse complement strand
GGCGGAGAGAACGTGCTGCTGTGCGTTTCCGTTGAGGATTCGGGAATAGGCATAAAGGAAGAGGAACAGGATAAGCTGTTTGCGGCACTTACGGCGGCACAGGCGTATGGGACATTATGGGCGGCGGCGCATGGAACGGCGACAACGGCTCTCAGCCCGCAGCCTTCAATATGTGGCAGAAATGGCAGTACGGCTGGATCACGCCCACCGAACTCACCGCCGCCACGCGCATCAGCAACATGCCCTCTTCGCGCCTCGGCACGGCCGCTTATAAAATCAACACCACCGTGCCCGGCGAATACTTTATCCTCGAAAACCGCCAACGCGAAGGCTCCTTCGGCACGCCTCTGCCCGGAAGCGGTCTGCTCATCTACCACATCGATGAAAATCTCATTTCGCAAAGCGTAGAGCAGAACACACTCAACGCGCAGTATCCGCAGGCCGCCTACACCGTTTGCGCCAATGCCGGCACCGACCCCTCTTCTTCGTCGTTCTCTTACGGCGATGTGACGACCGCCGGCACGCCCTTCCCCGGAAGCGCAGGCATCACGTCGTTCTCCGACGCCACCCTGCCTTCCTGCAAATCGCGCAGTGGCCGCCACTCTTATTTTGCCTTGAAAAATATCACGGAGACGGGCGGCACCATCAGCTTCGACTTCATCAAGGAAACCACACCGCCCGCACCGCAGGACTTCCATGCCGAGACGCAGCGCGGCAAGGTGAACCTCGCCTGGACCGCCCCGCAGCCCGAAGGTTCTTACACCGCACCGCAGTTCTACACCGTGTATCGCAACAACGCGCCCATCGGCACTACCTCCGCACTTACCTTTGCCGACAACGAACCCGATGCCGACGGCCTGCTCGTTTACAGCGTAGACGCAACTTATTCCAACGAAATGGTATCGCCCTATGTCGAGGATTCGCTCATGATACCGACCAATCGTGTCACTGCCGTCACCGCCACGCGCTCATCTGCTACCAACACGCTGCGCTGGACGCTCGGCAACCGCCTGACACGCGTGGACATCACGCCCAACGAGGCTGACTACACGCAACTGAATATCCAAGGCGTAGATTCCGTGGACTTCGTGCAGCGTTTCTCCGCCGCCGACCTCACCGCCTACAAGGGCGCACGCATCACGTCGGTCGCCATCTTCCCCCTCTCCACTTCTTCTACCTCTACCTACGAGGTGCGCGTTTGGGAAACGGACAAATACGGCAAAAATCCGCACATCGTTTCCAGCCGCCCCGTCTCGGAGTTTGGCGTGAGCGCATGGAGCCGCGTGATACTTACGGAGCCGGTTACGATCATCAAGGGCCGCGACTACTACATCGGCGCACACCTGAAAAGCACGCAAAACGGCTTCTCGCTCATGAGCGACACAGGGCCTTACCAAAACGGCGGCTGCCTGCTCAAGTTTGAAGATGAATGGGAAGAGGCGCAAAATCCGCAGGGCAACTTCTACCTCTACGCGGAACTGCAATATCCCGAGCCGAAGACGCAGACCGTGCCCACGGGCTTGGACGAGCCCGTCACCGACCCGTTCAGTCAGTTGCAATATCCGCTCGGTTTCCGCGTGTACCGCGACGGCGTTGAGGTGGGCACCACTGCCAACCTCCTTTTCCTCGACACCGCCGCCCCCGCCGGCGAGCACGACTATGCCATATCCTCGCTCTTCCGAGGCGGCAACGAGAGCGACACCGTAGCCTTCCACTTCGACGGTTCGGAACAGCCCACGGGCATTGCTACCACGCCCCTCGCCGCCACGCCTGCCTTGCGCTTTACGCGCAGCAGCGGCAGCCTCACCCTTACGGGCAACGGCAGCGTCACCGCCACCGACACGGCAGGCCGCACCCTCCTGCGCCGCGCCTCTTCTGGCGAAACTACTCTTAGCCTCGCCCCCGGCGTTTACATCATCCGCCTTGCGGCAACCGACGGCAAGGTATATACCTGGAAGGTGGAACTATAAGCGAGCAAAACATTTAGCAATACAGACCCGCGCAAGGAAGCCAATGGTTTCCTTGCGCGGGTTGTTTATTGCCGAATGGAGTAGGGGCGTTTTGCAAAACGCCCCTACTTTTCACCCACAGAGAGCAAATTTTTCCTCTCTCCTGGAAGGAAAAACTCTCTGCTTGAAAAGAAAAGCTCTCCCCGAGCAACTGTCGAGGAGAGCGTGTTATAACTTTTACTGCGACCGATTATGATTTCAAGAAATACGACACGTAGGTGACAATGCGCACGTTCTTGATGCCGGGCGTGTATTGGTCGCGGTCCTCAATGGAGAACTGGCCCTGCTGCGCGTCCTTAATCTTGCCGAGTTTGCTGCCCGAGTCTTCTGCAAACTTCTCGGCGGCGGCGCGGGCGTTCTTGGTGGCCTCCTCAATCATGGCAGGCTTGATCTCGTTGAGTTTCGTAAACTCGTACTGCACCTGCTGGTCGTAGTCGTTAGCAGAAATGGCGATACCTTGTTTCAAGAGTTCGCCCATGCGCAGCATCAGTTGGTTGGCAAGCTCGATTTTGTCGGTGGTGACGGTGGTGATGCAGGTCACGTTGTAGCGGGCGCGGTTGAGATTGTCGGCATAACGCTCGCCGTGGTTTTGTAAACGACGGGCCAAATCACTTTGTTGGCTTTTACCTCGCGCTCAGCCAGGCCGCGCACGGACACGATGCGGTCGCGCGTGGCGAGGGAATCCAAGCCGAGATAAACAAACACGCCGAGCAGCACAAATCCGAGTGCCACTACGACAGACTCGATGCGAAACGATTTAATTTTCATAGTTCTGCGTATTTTAGAATTAAAAAATTGACGCGCCGGAGCAAACGTGCTTGCTCCGGCGCGTCGGTTGTTTAGTATCAGATTACTTTATGAGTTGCTTTTTGCCGGAGGTGATGTAGATACCCTTCTCTGCCTTCTGCACGCGGCGGCCCGAGAGGTCGTAGACGGGCGCGGCGTTGCCGCCGTCCTGAACATTAAGATTGCGGATGCCCGTATAGGTGAAGGTGAAAGGAAGTTCTTCTACGTCGAGCGCGGCAGGGAGGTAGGCGGTGTTGGCTGCTGCCGTGCCTGTGGCTGCGGCTTTAACGAAAGCCGTGCCTGCGGCGTTGAGCACATAGTTTGTGCCTTCAGCATAACTGGCGGCGGCAAGCACGCCCGTGAGGGCATTGTCGTCGGCCGTGCCTTCAATGTCCGATGCAATCGCAAAGGTTTGCGTGCCGGCTTCTGCCTTGATCACGGCAGGGGTGCCTGCTTTAAGCGTGCCTTCAGCAAAACCGCCGTTGGCATAGAGATATGCCATATCGCCAGTTACCTCATTCACGGTCTTGGCAGCATATACCTGCACACTTTCAGGAATGGTCACAGCAAAGGGATAGCACACCGTGGCATATCCGCCCTCGGGCACATCGGATTTGATGTCAGCTACGGGTTCGATGTACCACTGCGAAGCAGACTCGTCCGCCGTCCAAGCCACGAGATTGCCCTCGCCTGCCATGTGAAGGTAAGGAATGCTGCTGTTGGTGGGGTTTACAGAGCGCAGCAGGCTGATGCCGGTGGATTCTGATGTGATGTCGTAAGCACCTGCGCCAGCCTCGTCGGTTTGCTCGGCGTAGAGATACTTGGCTTTACTCTCGCTGATATAGCAGTTATAGTTGCCGTTGTAGATAAGCCAGTTGTCGCCGCTCTTTTTGAACTGCCACAATTGGTCGGCCGTCTTCTCGTTGAGGTTTGTGCCTGTGAAAGCGGCATAGGTCACGTTGTCTCTCACGCGCTGTGCGGGCACAAGCATTTTATAGGAAGGGCGGGCAGTGTTTTCGAGGCGATACCATTTGCCCTCTTGGAGCGTCACGACTGCGGCGTTGAGGGCCGTCAGGATTTCTTGGTATGCCTCTTCAGTAGGGTTTGCCTCATACGCCGTTACCATGTTGTCGATAGCGGGCTTCTTGGACAGGTCGGGGCTGCCTACATAGCCGTTGCTGTTTTCAAAGTAGAGATCGACTTGATCACGCACGCTGGTACCCACATAGTCCTGATAGGTCACGCTGGGGTCGTAGGTGTAGGCATCATCAGTAATGTGCTCGAGCGTGTAATTCTTATAAACGAGCGTGTAGTCTGCGCCGAAGGTAGACTCTTCATAGAAGAAACCTATCGTGTTGTCGTTCTGCAGAATCATCGTGGAGTAAGCAGAACCCATTTGGCTGGCTTGGTGACGGCCGTCCCAGTCTCTTGCGAAAGCGGCGGGCGAAGCGAAGTCGGCGGGCGTAGTGAGTTCCTTGTAGTAGATGCACACGTTGGTGCGGCCGGAACCATAGGGAACAGACTGCAAGGCAACGTAGAGTTTCTTGTTGTCGCTGTTGCGGCGGGCGGGGAGAATGAGGATTTCACCGTTGGTGGAATTGTTTAGTGCAAGCGTACCGTTGTTGCTATAACCGGAGAAAGCTACCGTGCCCCAAGAACCGGCAGCAGTGGCCTTATCTGTATAGGTAAAGATATTGAAATAGCGTCCGCCATTGGTGCGGCTGCTGAGCACTACGGAACCGTCGGGCAGTTCTTCGCACTTCGGCTCGTCGCCAGAGGGAGCAGGCGAGATGTTGATGCTGCCGAGCGAGTGCCACGTCTGGCCGAAGTCGTCGGAATAAATCACACGGTTGCCGTTAGGGCGTGCGCAGAGAGCGGCATAGATGCGGTAGTGCCCCGAACCGAAAAAGAGGCTCTGCACTGCGCCGAGCGTGCTTTGGTCGAAAAGTGAATAGATGTCTTCTGTGATTTCCTGATATCTGGTCCAAGTAGCGCCGTTATCTTCGCTATAGAAGCGTGCCACGCGGTTGGGGTTGCTGCGCGTTGTGGTGGAAGCGCCGTAAACGGTGTTGCCGCAAACGCTGATAAGCATCATCTTGCCGGTCTCGGAGTCGGTCACGGTGGCTGCATCGCCGAAGCCGCAGTCTACTGCGCCGCTGGTGCCCGAACCTTGGGCAATCTTAAACTCTGTGCCCCATGTCTGGCCGTTGTCCTTAGAGATGCGGCCGTGAATGTCTACGCGGCCGTAGCCGATGTCAGAACCGCAATAGCGATAGTCGCCCACAGCAAGGATGTCGCCGTTCTTAGCCGTCGTGATGGAGGGAATGCGGTAAGGGAGTTGACCCGGCTGCGTGATGAAGATGTTTGTCTGCTCCTCTACGGGCGCGGTGCTCT
>SFPF01000143.1 GCA_004552155.1 Bacteroidales bacterium | reverse complement strand
AAACCGAAGCGCTTCCGCCTGCCTAAGAGCTACACCTTCGAGCCGGGAGCGACAGAAACCGTGATTGACATTCCGATCATTGACGATAACATCGCAGCCAACGACGAGAAATTGCAGCTCAGCGTGTCGGCAGACCATCATCTGACGGACACAGCGCTCTTTGTGCTGAAGGACAACGATGTGCCAGCGATAAGCATGACTCTCTTGCCCACAACAGTGAGCGAGGCGGCAGGCTACAACGCCATTCACGCCACCATCAAGCGCACCGAGGCAAAGAACAGCAAGATTACGCTGAAGCTGAGCGACGACAGCAACGGCGAACTCTACTACACAACGCCGATAACCATGCCCGAAGGCATAGAGGAAGTGACGTTCCCCATCGGCGTGAAGGACAACCAGAAGGTTGACGGCACACGCAAGGTGAAGTTCAGCGCAGCTATATACATCACCGATTGCGGCTGCTCTGCGATAGGCGACAAGCAGACCGTGGTGAGCGACACCATAACCGTCCTCGACAACGACGGACCGACGCTCAGCGTCACTTCGAACAAGACAACTATCCTCGAAGGCGACGCGACAGGCGCTACGCTCACCATCAGTCGCAACGACGCAACGACCAGTCCGCTCACGGTTACGCTGAGCGCAAAGGGCGACGACCTGCAGTTTGCAAAGACCGTGATTATCCCTGCCGGAAAGGAGAGCGTTACAACCCCGTTCGTCGCGTTGAGCAACGAGACCAGCGAGGGCAACCGCACCATTTCTGTCATCGCAAGCAGCGACGGCTACAGTCCTGGTACGGTGTGGATGCTCATCTCCGACCAGACTCTGCCCGACGCAGAGATGCAGACTCCTGCATGCGACGCAGAGATTGAGGCAGGAAGCAAGGCGAAAGTGACGGTAACGGTGAAGAACATCGGTGCCATCAAGATGCCGAAGGGCACACAGATACGCACAAGCATCGGCTCAAGCTCTACTATGACGCAGACAGATGCCGACATTGCGGTGGGCGCTACCTACACATCTGTTGTGGAGCTGGACGCACCGAGCGTGCCCGGCAACTACAGAGTGACGGCAGAAATCAACCCGAACGGCACCATTACCGAGTTGCAGACCATCAACAACAGCGCCTATACCGAGACAACCGTAACGACAGCCTACACATACGGCATTGGAGCCGACAAGAACACATATAACATTGGCGACAAGGTTGTATTGAGCGGCACGGTGAAGACACGCGGCGGTGCTACGGCAGCCAACGTTGAGGTAGAACCATATATCATCTATGCCGGTTCGCGTATAGCTCTGAAAGCCACCACCGACGCCGAGGGCAAATACTCTGCAGAGTACGCCATCCAGGCTGGTATGGGCGGCGAGTATGGCTACGGTGTCTGCACACCGGGCGAGAACATCAGCGCTCAGCAGGGCACTTTCGCCGTGTACGGCATCTCGCGCACCACAACCGAGTACATCAAGCACGAGATGTACGAAGGCGATGTGGCTCGCGGCACTATCAAGGTGAAGAACATGAGCAGTCTGCCTCAGCACAGTCTGACAGCAACCTGCGAACAGAACGACCAGTATGAGGTTACGTTCGGCGGCGACACAGAACTTGCGGGCGGCGGAACAGCCGAAATAAGCTACACCATCAAGCCGCTTTCGCTCTCTAAAACTAAGGAGTGGGACCGTCTGACGTTCAACATTACAACAGCCGAGGGTGCATCGCTCAGCGTAGTGACCTACAACTACACACGCAAGCATACGCCGAATCTCGTGGTGTCTACCAACAGCATCAACACCACCGTGACCAAGGGCAAGGTGCGCACATATCCTATCGTGCTCACCAATACCGGCATAGCCGAGACAGGCAAGATAACCGTATCGCTGCCTGCCGCGCTTTCCGACTTCATCAGTCTGGCTACGCCTGCCACAATGCCGTCGTTGGCAACTGGCGACAGTGCTACGGTGATGCTTAAGTTCAACGCTGCCAACTACGACGTGAATGTCTACCAGAAAGGTAGCATCGCCATCAACTGCAGCGAGGGCAACGGCAAGCTATATGTTTCCGGCGGCTCATCATACGGCAAGGGTTATCGCGCTTGGATTGCTAAGGACGCATCAGCCTCAGCAGCCAAGATAAGCAGTATTTCTCTTGTGATAGACAATCCTGGTGACGGGTTGACGCTATTGTTCTGCGTCGTCGTTTACGGAGTTGAGAAGGTAGTAGGGTGAATGGGGCGTGCCGAGCTTTTCGAGCAGACCGCGCTCCACCCAACCGGGAATGCTGCGCAGGGTGCGGGTCTTGGAATAGCCGAGGGCGGACTGAATGTCGGCGCGGGTGAGCAGTCGCTCTTTTGATGCCGACAGGCGGGAGGCAAGGCGCGAGGCTACGTCCGCGTCGGACAGTTCGGCGGCGGAGAGGCTCGGATTGCCGGAGCGGCGGAAACGGGCTTCTTCGCGCACTGAAGCAAGCAGTTCTTGCTTGGGCAAAAAGCGGATGCCGCGTATCTGCAGGCGGCGAGAGAGTTGCTTATCGTCGCGGTACTCTATCGGACCGTCCGCGCCGAGACGCAGGCTGAACGTACCGATGCCGGGTAGTTCCACGCGGTCGCCCTGCGAGAGATGCCGCGCCACGAACTCGGCAACGGCGCTGAGGGCAGCGGCGAGGTCGGACGGGGTCAAGGTTGTGGCATGGGAGATGTCTGCGTGCAGCTTGCGCTCGTCAGCCTTGTTGTGGCTCACGGCAACGGGGTAATAGCCGGCTGCTTTCTCGCCGGAGGCGTGGGGCTGCTCGCGGAGGTCGTATTCTATGATGGGCATGGGT
>SFPF01000025.1 GCA_004552155.1 Bacteroidales bacterium | reverse complement strand
GCCACCTGCGGGCGAAAGTCTTTAAGGATGCCTGCTGCCAGTCTGCGGCTCTTTATGATTTTCATCACTACGGCAAAGTTCTTCCAAAGCCTTTTGCGGTCGAAACCGGCAATGGGTAGGCCTTTGATTTCATAGCCTGCGGCCGGCACGCGCTGCATCTCCATTCTGCCTTCTGCGCCGACAAATAAAATCTTGGCTTCGGGGCGTTTGCGCCGAATGGCATCGGCAATAGAAACGGCCGGGAAAATATGTCCTCCCGTGCCTCCGCCGCTGATGATGATTCTTAGTTCATCGCTCATAGCTATTAATATTGTCTGTTACAGCGCAAAATTAGCAATTATTTCTTGCTTTACATTAGCAGATAGTTGCTTTTTTTGAAACTTTCTGCCATGAAAATGCCAAAAACAAGCCCGAGCCGCGCAAACTCCTTTTTGCGCGGCTCGGGCGAGACTGTATGTGCAGGGGATTTAGTAAACAAGTTTACAAGTAGACGAGTAAACAAGACAAGTTACTCGAATCAAGACATTTCTGTCTCGTCTACTCGTTTACTCGTCTACTCGTCTACTAATAATCGGAGGGATTAACTGACCTTTTCGAGTTTCTTGATAATCGAGAAGATGAAGAGTGCGCTGAGCAGGCAGATGCCGGCAAGCACGCCCCAAATAATTGGCAGCGAAACGTTTGCATCCCACAAAAGGGCAGGGATAGCGACCAAAAGGTTACCTGCGGCGGTGGCAACGAACCAGCCGCCCATCATCATGCCCTTATATTGAGGCGGTGCCACCTTGCTCACGAAGGAGATGCCGATGGGCGATAAGAGCAATTCGGCGAGCGTCAAGATTAGATAAGTCAGGATAAGCCAGTTTGCCGTAATGCGCTCTTCTTGCGACTTGTATTCTTTCAGCTCGGTTATCTTTGCCTCTGAAAGATTCTTCACGCATTCCAAGCGCTCTTCGGGTTGAATGAACGTGAGGTGCTTGGCGATGCCAGAGGCGTTGGCGGTTTCGAGATTGAAAGTTGCCTCAAAGCCTTTCTTGTCCTTTTCGGGATCTTCGCGGTTTCGAGATTGAAAGTTGCCTCAAAGCCTTTCTTGTCCTTTTCGGGATCTTCGCTCTTGATTTTGTTGTAAATAGAGTCATAGTTGGCGGCGGCAACGGCTTTGTCGCTTGCGTTGAGCAGCTCATGCTGCTTCAAGAGAACCTTTGCATTTTTGATGTTGTCGGCTTCTGCCGGTTTTTGCAGTCCCATCGAAGAGCCCACCATTACGAAGAAGCCCACTGCTGCAACGAGCATGCCAAGACCAATTTTTGTGGGGGCTTTGGGTTCTTTGCCTTTTTTGCCGAGAAATCCGAAGAGCGCAACGCTCACAGGAGTGAGGGCTACCACGAAGCAAGGATTGAATTGCTGGAATATGGGAGCGTCTACGGCCGTCTCAGGCTTTAAGGTGAAGAACTTATATGTGAGGAATGCCAGCGAGAGAATGATTACCAAAAGCGCATAACCTTTGCTTTTGGCGGTTTTGCTTTGGAAAATGGCAAACAAGGCATAAACGATAAAGATGCCTGCCACGAGGTTGAACACATCGAATACCATACTTTGCAGTCCGGTCGAAACGGTTTGTGTATACGAATCTGCGAAGTACGTCAGAGTGGCGCCGTTTTGGTGGAAAGCCATCCAGAAGAAGATGACCACTGCAAATACGAGGCAGAGGCAGATAATGCGCTCTTTCGTTTCGGCAGGCGAGAGGGTCTCGGTAGCGTCATCGGTTTTGCTTGCTTCTTTCTTCTTGTCGGTATTGGCAAACCACGAGCGCAGGCCGTAATATATGGCCATTGAAACGATGAGGGAAACGCAAGCCACGGCAAACGAGAAATGGTAGGCGGCACCTTCGGAGTAACCCAGCGAGTTGATTGCCCAGTTCTTTACGGCGATTGCGGCGGTGGGGGCGAACATGGCACCGATGTTGATGGCCATGTAGAAGAGTGAGAAGCCCGATTCGCGCTTGTCGCTGTACTTCGCGTCGTCGTAAAGGTTGCCGACCATTACTTGCAGATTGCCCTTGAACAAGCCTGTGCCCAGACTGATAAGCAGCAGCGCGGCTCCCATTGCAATGACTGCCAAGGTGTTTGCCCCGAGGGGAACTGAAAGGAGCACGTAACCGAGAAACATAATGGAGATGCCCGATGTCACCATCTTCCCGTAGCCGAATTTATCTGCAAGGATACCGCCCAGCAAGGGAAGGAAATAGACAAGACCTAAGAAGACGGAGTAGATAATTCCTGCTACGCCGGAACCGAATCCAAAGTTTGCCTTTAAAAATAAAATAAATACAGCAAGCATCGTGTAATACCCGAAGCGCTCGCCCGTGTTGGCCAAAGCTAATGCATACAGGCCCTTAGGTTGTCCTTCAAACATAGTTTTTTGAGATTTTTGAAATGATTATTATTGAGTTTATTGATTTTGTTTTTGTTGTGAAGGCGCAGCCGAAAGTTCTTCGGCGAGGAAGGGCGCGGTATGCCCTTTGCCCCAGGCCGCGATTTCTTCGGGCGTGCCGCAGGCCACCACTTGCCCGCCACCGCGTCCGCCTTCGGGACCCATGTCGATAATGTAGTCGGCCGACTTGATAACGTCCATGTTGTGCTCGATGACGATCACCGTATTGCCTTTGTCCACAAGGCGTTGCAACACGCCGAGCAGCACGCGTATGTCCTCGAAGTGCAGCCCCGTGGTGGGTTCGTCTAATATATATATGGTGTGCCCCGTGTCGCGCTTGGAGAGTTCCGTGGCCAGCTTCACGCGCTGGCTCTCGCCACCCGAGAGCGTGGTGGACGATTGCCCGAGTTTGATGTAGCCCAAGCCTACGTCCTGCAACACTTTTATTTTGTGCAGGATGCTGGGCACGTTTTCAAAAAACTCGACGGCTTGATTGATAGTCATGTCCAGCACGTCGGCAATGCTTTTCCCTTTGAAGCGCACTTCGAGCGTCTCGTGGTTATAGCGTTTCCCGCGGCAGGTTTCGCAAGGCACGAGCACGTCGGGCAGGAAGTTCATCTCGATGTTCTTGTAACCGTTGCCCTTGCAGGTCTCGCAGCGTCCGCCTTTCACGTTGAAAGAGAAACGTCCCGGCTTGTAGCCTCTGATTTTCGCCTCGGGCAGGTTGACAAACAGGTTGCGAATGTCGGAGAATACGCCGGTGTAGGTGGCGGGATTGGAGCGCGGCGTGCGTCCCAGCGGACTTTGGTCCACGGCCACCACCTTGTCCGTCAGTTCGATGCCCTCGATGCTTTCGTAAGGCATGGGTTCTTTGAGCGAGCGGTAGAACTTTTGCGAGAGAATGGGCAGGAGCGTTTCGTTGATGAGGGTCGACTTGCCGCTGCCCGATACGCCTGTGACGCAGATGAACGTGCCGAGCGGAAATTCAGCCGTCACGCCTTTCAGGTTGTTGCCCGTAGCCCCTATGAGGCGCAGCATGCCCGTGCCTTTGCGCCGCGTGGCGGGGATTTCTATGGTGCGGCGGCCGTTCAGGTAGTCGGAGGTGAGGGTAGAGGCTTTCAGCATCTCGCCGGGTGTGCCGGCAAACACCACCTCGCCGCCGAGGCGGCCGGCCCGCGGGCCGATGTCCACGATATAGTCTGCGGCGAGCATCATCTCCTTGTCGTGCTCCACCACAATCACGGTGTTGCCCAGGTCGCGCAGTTCTTTGAGCGAGCGGATAAGCTTCGCGTTGTCGCGCGAGTGCAGGCCGATGCTCGGCTCGTCGAGAATGTAGAGTACATTCACGAGTTGCGAACCGATTTGCGTGGCGAGCCTGATGCGCTGGCTTTCGCCGCCCGAGAGCGTCACGGAAGAGCGCGAGAGCGACAAGTAGTCGAGGCCCACGTCGAGCAGGAATTGCAGCCTCGTGCGTATTTCTTTCAAAATCTCGTGTGCAATGGCGCGGTTTTTCTCCGAAAGCTGCGGCTCGATGCCGCCGAGCCATTCTTGCAGTTCTGCAATGGAGAGGGCTTCGCGGTTGAGGCGCGTGCCATGGCAGTCGGGGCATACGGCGTCGCGCGAGAACTGTTCCGCCCAGCGTTGCGCGGCGGCGGTCATCTCGCTGTCGGCCATTTGTTGCAGATATTTGCCGAGGCCGTCGTAGGTGAGATAGAGGTCGTTGGTGGTGCGTGCCGTGTCGGCAGGAATGCGCAGCTGTTCGGCCGAACCGTTGAATATTTCCGCCAAGGCCTCTTCGCCGACGTCCTGCAAGGGCGTGTTGAGGTCGCAGTCGTATTTAGCCAAAACGGCTTCAATCTCCCAGAAAATCGCCGCGTTGCGATATTTCCCCAAGGGCGCGAGACCGCCCTCGCGGATAGAGAGCTTGGGATTGGGGATAACCTTTTCTTGGTCGATGACGCTCACCGTGCCCAGCCCTTTGCAGTGCGGGCACGCGCCTTGCGCCGAATTGAAAGAGAAGTTGTGCGGCGCAGGCTCGCGGTAACTGATGCCCGAGACGGGGCACATGAGGTTTTTGGAGAAATAGCGCACAGCGTTCTTGCCCTCCGCCTCCGCGTCCTTGTCGTACACCATCATCAGCCCGTTGCCCTGCGCGAGGGTATGCCCCACGCTCTTGCGCAGCCGCTCTACGTCCTTTGCGCTGACTTTGAGTTTGTCTACCACCACCTCGATGTCGTGGTTTTTGTAACGGTCGAGCTTCATGCCCTGCACCGCTTCGCGCAGTTCGCCGTCCACGCGCACCGTGAGGAAGCCTTTCTTGCGCACGGTCTCGAAGAGTTCCTTGTAATGTCCCTTTCGCGTGCGCAAGCACCTTGCGCCCTTCGTAGTCCGAGAGGAGCATGTCCACGATTTTCTCTTCCGTATATTTCACCATCGGCTCGCCCGTCACGTAACTGTAGGCCGTGGCGGCGTGGGCGAAGAGCAGGCGCAGGAAGTCGTAGATTTCGGTGATGGTGCCCACGGTGGAGCGCGGGTTGCGGTTGGTGGTCTTTTGCTCGATGCTGATCACGGGACTGAGGCCGCTTATTTCGTCCACGTCGGGGCGATTCACGCTATCGAGGAAGTTGCGGGCGTAGGCCGAGAAGGTCTCGATATAGCGGCGTTGGCCTTCGGCATAAATCGTGTCGAAAGCCAACGAACTTTTCCCGCTGCCGCTAAGGCCGGTAATCACGCAAAGGCTGTGGCGCGGTAGGGACACGTTGATGTTTTTCAGGTTATGCTCTCGCGCACCGATTATATTGATGTGTCCTGCCGGGCTGTGCGCCTCGGTATGTTCTTTGTTGTTGTCCAATGTTTGTTTATTAGTAGACGAGTTTACTTGTTTACTAAAAGCACATTCTGCTTATTGCGCCGTGGAGCTTTCCGTATATCCGCGCAGCACGTTAATCACTTTCTTGTATTCGTACTTCTTGCCGTCGGCGCCCTGCGCCTGCACATAGAGATAGTAGCCGCCGTCGGGCGCGTCCTTGCCGCCGCACTTGCCGTCCCAGCCGCCAGCCGGGTCAGTCCATTCGTAGAGCTTCTTGCCGTTGCGGTTAAACACGATGGCCTTGAACGATACGATGCTGCGGTAGCCCTCCTTGGCCTTGAATACATCGTTGATGCCGTCGCCGTTGGGCGTGAAGGCGTTGGGAAATTCCAGCAGCGACTCGCTGATGGTGATGCTGAACGGCTCGCCGCCGTCGCTTTGGTCGTATTCAATCACGTCGTCGCCGTTTACAAAGCTCACCAGCAGTGTTACGGTGAACGTACCGCTTTCGGCAAACGTGTAGGTGGTGGTTTCCTCGTAGCGTGTCAGGAAGGGTGCGCTTTCTCCAGCGCGGACAAATCGCCACTCGTAGCGCGGCGTGTATGCGCCGAGGTCTTTCGGGTTGGCGCGGAACGTTGCCGTCATAGGCGCGTCGCCGTTGAAACTCGTTTCTTCGGAAGTTTCCCCCTTATTGTTCGTCACGGTCATGGTGGGCTCTGCCGAGGGAAGTTCGTCGTCCGTCGCCGCCTGTACACCAGTGGCAAGGCACAGCATCAGGAGGAATATGTAAAGCGTTTTGCCGTTCATACGTCGCAATTTTCCGCAAAATTACTATTTTCTTAGGTTACAGGGCTTAATTGCACTTCAAAATTACCATAAAGGCATTGCACTCCACCGTAAGATATCTTATACCATGACAGAGCAAAATCTTCTTTTCTGCCTGAAATTTTTCACTATCTGCCTGATATTTTTTGTTACTAAGTTTGTAACACGTATTACAAAGTTTGTAACATGTATTACAAAGTTTGTAACGCATGTTAGAAAGTTTGTAATAAAAAATCTCTGATATGATAGTAAAAAAAATCAGGCAGAAAGGGAAAATTTTCTTGCTGATGGCAAAATGTTTGAACTTGATAATAATTGACTAAAAGGCATTAAACGTCCCTCCCGTGAGGCAGATAAAAAAATCGGGTGCGCAACCGTTGCGCACCCGATTTATCATGATAGGGATAAGGGTTTACTTGATGATGAACTTCTGCGAACGGATAACGTTGCCGCTCTGCATCTTCAATACATATACGCCGGGAGCATAGCCGTTGACGTTCACGGAGCTTACGCCGTTGGCAAACTTCACGAACTTGCCTTCTGCGTCGTAAATCCAAGCCTTGTCGACATTGTTGAGGTTGAGGCTGCCGTCTTCGAGGCTGAAGGTAGAAACCTTGCTGCCGTCGTTCACCTTGTCGATACCGGTTTCCGTAAAGCCCTCGGGCTGGTCGGCAACGCCCTTGTCGCGCGTGTCAACTACCACGCGGCCGGGATTGGTGCCAGTGATTTCTACGCCGAAGTCGATAGAGAAGCCCTTAGCGTGCTGGCCAACGGGGTTGAACATACCGGCAAACCAAGCATCGGAGAAGACAATGCGCAGGCGGCTCGGACCGGGCGTTGCATTACTGGGCACAGTGAAGGAGAAGGTTACGCCTTCTTCGCTTTGGAATGCAGGAGTTGCGGCGCGGAGCGTGCCGGCAAAGAAGAGGCGTTCGCCCTCGGGGTCGGTTTCGGTCTTGCCAGCGGCAATTTCATCAGCCGTGCGCTCTGTGGGCAGGGGCTTGTCGAAGTCGCCGCTGCCGTTGAGGTCCATCCAGCCGCCGAGGAAGCAATACTGCAAGCCGTCGCCTTTGTCTGCGCACTTGATGTTCATAGAAACCGTCTGGCCTTGTGCCACCTTGAGCACGTGGTCGGTAGCGTCGGCATATTGCGAACCGTCAGCCACGGGACCTGTTGCAGAATAGTTAAGATTCTGGGTAGCACCCGTTGTGGTAACAGAAGTTACGTAACGCTGTTCGCGGGCAATATCTGCACCTTCGCAGGCGGGGTCCATGCAGCTTTCGCCATAGTTGCCATTGGTTGCGGAATAGGTCTTGAGGTCGGTGCTGACAGCGCGAACACCGATGAAAGGCCGGTCGGCAGCGCTTTCAAACATGATGTTGCCTACGTAAGTAGACCAGCTGGTGGTACGGCCAATTTCAGAAACGCGGCCGTTTTCACCGTTCTTGTAAAGGATTTCGAAGTGGTCGATATTGGCTTCGTCGTTGTAGACAAGACCCCAGGCAGCGCGTGCGGTAGCCACGGCGTTGACGTCCCAATAAATCTTGGCACCCATAGAGGTCTTTGTTTCTTCCTTCACGTCAACCATCACGTCGCGCACGTTGGCGGGCGTAACGGTGCTGTTGTCGTTGATTTCGAGCTTGCCGACGAGCAGGCTGTAATTATTGTCGTTGCCCTTCACGCGGAGACCGATGCGGTCGATGACGTCGTTGGTGGAAAGACCTGCAATCTGGATGGTCTTTTCTTCCCAAGTTGCACCGCTGACGTCGCCGTAGGGCACTTCAATCCACTGGCCGCTGCCCTGCTTGCGCAGGATAACGTAGAGCGAAGAGGCGTTCTTGCCTTCCTTGCCGTTCTTCACGGCCACCTTAGCGTAGGGAGCGGAGCCGCTCACCTTGAGCGCGGTCTTATACATCACGATGTCCGTACCGCCGGAAACGGCAGCACCCGTGAGGCGCAGGCAAGAACCGCCCGTGTAAGCGTCGGTGTGGGTATAGTTGGGCTGGATATTGGTGCTGACGGTCGTGGTGCCGGGATTAACCACCATCCAACGGTAAGTGGGCACGAGATCCTGTGCGCCCATGTTGTACCAGCTGCCGTTGGTGCGCTTGCCTTTATAGAAATAGGTGCGTGCCGAAAGGCAGGCTGCCCTGAATGGTGGAACGTTCGGGAATGAACGAAGCCAAGCCGCAGAAAGTCTGCAAAGGCAGTTTCGTGGCCGTGCGCTCCCAGTTGTTGCCGGAGTTGCTAATGGCTGGGCGATTGAGCGGGTTACGGTTACCGCCGGAGAAGCAACGTTCCATAAGGCGCTGATAGTTCTCTTGCGTATCGAAAGCACCATCGCCTACGTTGTAACTCATCAGACGGCTCTGGCCATGTTCGCCCCAGAGGCAAACGCCGATGCGCTTGCACTCGTCATTGGCTACAAGGTTCGTCCAGCTGCGGTCCATGTTCACGAACCAAACGCCGGTGTAAAGGCCTTCGCAAGTGCCCATGGCACTTTCGGCTACCTTAACGGAGGAACGCATGGCATTTGTACCCGTAAAGTCACCACCTGAATAGTTCAGCATCAAGTCAAAAGTTCTGCCAGTTTCTGTAGTGCCGAACAATGCTTCCTTATAACCATTAGTCAAAGAAGAGTTTGAGGTGTAAATACCTGCGTGGAAATTGTCAAAGCCTTGTGCTGCGGCCTCCTTGTACAGAGACTTATGGAAGGCAGTGACATCAGCACCTGAATAACTTGCGTCTTCCCAGTTATAGTTGATGCCATCTGCGCCGAAATACATCAAGCAGTTAATCAATGCCTGAGTGTACTTAAACGTACCGTCGTTGTTTTTTTCTGTGATGAGTTTTGTATAGGCTTTATCACCGCTACCAGCTGTCCAACTTTCAAAGAACTTGATGCCCGACATGATGTCTGTACCGTTGCGGTGTGCGGCATCAACCCAGCAACCCGGGGCTTGGAAAATGCTGTGGTTCCAAGAACCGAAGAGGTTCGTATAGTTCCACATTGAAAATACGTCGGAGGTGAACTTGGTGCCGGGATAGCCGGCTGCGCCGCCTGAACCTACGTCCATGGGAATGTTCATCCAAAGCTGACGCTTGGAAGTTGCGTCTTGATTGAGACGGTCTTCGTCGCTCATAATGGCGCGACGACGCACATGCGAACGAACAAAGGCGATGTCGCCCTTGCTGATACCGGCTGCCTCAAACTCGGCATCGGTGGGGTACTTGCGTCCCTGTTGATTGGCTTTGTAGAACAATTCGAGGAGGCCAGAATCGGTGAAACCATCGAAATTGTAAATCTCATCAGTTGCCGTCGGGGACGTCTGTGCTGCAGCGGGGACGGCGAAAGAGCAACCGGCCAGCAATAACGCAGCAAATGTAGACTTTTTCATGATGAAAATGATTTAAGGGTTAAAAATGAATTTGTATTTTGGTTGGGTTTGATATGCATACGATTGACGTAGGCAGAAACCAATAGGGGCGCATAGATATTATACGCCCCTATTGAATATTGTGTATTAGAAATTAGGTGCTTCAACGTCCCACCAGAGGCGGGTACCTTGAACATCGGGACCACCGAGGGCATCAAGACCCGTTTCGTTGATATTCTTTAACTCAATGGGGTCTGTACTCTGCCAAGGTATGCGGCGAATCATTTCGCCGGGTCTAACAGATCCATCACCGTCGCTCGTATTAAGAACTCGGAAGCACTTGGGATAGCCCGTACGACGCAGTTCCGTCCAAGCCTCTGTGGAGAGGGGGAAGAGGGCAATATACTTCTGGGTGATGATCTTTTCGAGCTTCGTTTCCTTAGAGTCGGCATCGTTCCACTTCACGCCGATTTTGGTTACGCTCTGCCAGTCTGCGCCGTCGCCCATGGGGTCGGATTGCACGTAGGCGATTGGTTGCTCGCGCTGCATATAGGTATCGACGAGGTCCTTGTATTCATACACGTAATCTGGCTCTTCCAAATAGGCGTTACGAATGCCGCGTTCGTAGAAGAATTGAGCCGAACCGCCCATATTCCAACCGCGCAATGCGCCTTCGGCGCGCAGGAAGTCCACTTCGGCAAACTTAACAAGGTAAAGTGGAGCATCCTGCAAATAGTTGCGGTCAAGTCCCGAGTAGGCGATGCGCTGGTTTTGTCCATAACTTTGGCCGTCGCCGACCAAGATGCCACTGCGGATGCCGACAATCTTCTTGTTGGCGGGCAACACAGCACCTGTCTTCTTGTTGGTAATCTCGTTAGAATTTTTCGTAATCAGGTACTTGGTGTAAGGATGGTCGAGGCTCATGAGTAGACTCTCAAACGAAGCCGAGATGCGGGAGTCGCCCCAGTTCCATATAATGTCAACCAACGGGTGAGAGAAACCGCTGACTACGGGGAACAAGCCAGACTGTTCGTCAATTGATTCTACCACGCCATCGTGCACAGCCTCCTCTGCCCATTTCTGTGCAAGGCTGGGGTTGACCTTAACGATGTGCATCGCCATGCGGAGTTTCAAGGAGTTGGCCAGCTTGATGTAAGTGGTCATGCCCGTATAGCCGCCGCTATACAGGTCGCGGTTCGTTTCGTTGAACGACATCAGAATATCCCGAACTCTCTCCTTGTACCAGTTGGGGCGGGTTTCGTGGTAGCGCAGGCAGGCAACGATGGTGTCGAGGTTCTGCACAATGCCCTTATAAATATCTTCAACGGTATTGTAGACAGAAGGATTTTCAATGTTCTTCTTGTCTTCGAGATAGGTAAACGGGCCGGAAATGTCGGCCAATTCCTGTGCGGAGATGCAATAGTAAAGCAAGTTAATGGCCTTGACTTCGGGAATGCTGTCGATGCGCGGGTGGTTGAGCACGGGTATCAACTCTTTCTTCAACATGGAATAACTGCCGCGCGGGTCGCCATTGAAGTCATTGGAGTTGTTGTAAGTAGAAGTCAGCGTGCCGTACATGAAGTCGCGGTGAGGTATGGTCATGTACATGGCGTAGCAGTCGGGGCCGAGACCATATTGGCGCTGGTAAGCGTGTGCGCCGGGCACATCGCCATTCTTACCGCCGCGCAAGCAGTACTGCGCCGTTTTACCTGCTCCGAGGTAGGGGAAAAGTTCTTCGTATGCGGCCTCAAAGTTCTCCTTCGTGGGCTGTATGCGATAATTGATTTGGTCGATGTTGCCCTGGAAATTGGTTACAAGCTGTTGCTGGTCGGAGTTCATTTCTGCTCCGGGTACATCGTAATCCATGCAGGACTGCAGGTTAAACGTGGCAGCAACGGCCAAGACAGAAAAGAATATTTTGCGTTTCATGATTTCTGCGTCTTAGAAATTAAGTTTGAGATTCAGACCATAGGAACGGGCAGACGGGAGGTTGAAAATCTCGAAAGCACCGAGGCCGTTACCGTTAGAGAGAGAGATGTCGGGATCAACGGGAGCGTCCTTGTAGATAAAGAAGAGGTTACGTCCGATGAACGATACCGTGAGGTTCTTGCCGTCGCCGAGGAGGTTGCGGAATGTGTAACCGAAAGAAAGTTCGCGGAGGCGGAAGTTGGTGGCATTGTAAACGTAATCGGCAGGATTGTTTTGACCAACCGTTTCATACCATGTCTGAATGGGAACAATCTGTCCGCTGCCGTCGGGCACGTACATACCGAGCTGGCCGTTGTCGGCATAGATGCCGTTGTTCTCTGCATACATGCGGGCGTCGGCTGTGCGCTGCGACTGTCCAAGAGCATCGAGTTTGCCTTCGGTCATAGATATCACCTTACCGCCGATACGGCCGTTGATGAGGAAGTAGAGCGAGAAGTCCTTAAAGTAGAACGTATTCGACCAACCGAGTTGGAACTTGGAGTTCATGTTGCCGATATACTTGCCGTAAGGATTGCCTTGCGTATTGGAGAGTGTTCCGTAACTATTAACGTAGCGTTGGCTACCATCGATAGTCGGTTTGCCTTCTTCGTTTACGTAGATATCTCCAGCGCTATGAACCTTTGTGGGAGATGATATAATCTGATATTCGATCCCGCCTTCATTGACAGTGCTACCCTTCAGGCTGTTACCGTTAATGGTTGCGTCGGGGTAAGGAGAATAGAATGTAATGGGTTCAGCCTCTCCCTCGCAAGTTACAGTGAATGCATAAACGTCAGTCTTCCAACGGCGGAAGTCGCTTACGTACATATCGCCGTAAGAACCGCCTTCGATATAACGTATCTGAACGCCGGCAAGGCTCTGCGTAAGCATCTTGGGATTGCCCTGTTCGTCTCGGTAGGTTTCGACAATCTTGTTCTTATTGAAGGAGAAGTTCAGAGAGGTCTTCCAACGCCAGTCCTTAGAAATCTTCCAGTCGTAGCCGAGCGTCAATTCAACACCCTGGTTGCGGATAACGCCCGTGTTGACAGGTTGTACCTTCCCGTTTGTTCCGGTTATTTCGAGGTAGGAGTTGTGCATGGCCGAGTTATAATAGGTAATATCGGCATTGAGGCGGTTGTTTAAGAACTGCATTTCCAAACCTGTTTCAAACGACTTGGTCTTTTCGGGAATGGGCCAAAAATCGTTGTAGCCGGAGAGCGTGGTCGTGCCGCGTACGTTGTTGTTGACAGCAAGGTTGTAAATGCTGTTGGGAATAGAGTTACCCACTTCTGAGTAGCTCAGGCGATACTTGGCATAGTTGAACCATTCGGGCAGTTTGAAGAGCGAGGAAAGAATGGCGTTGGCACCGAAACCGAAGTAGCCATAGTTGTCGGGCGTACCCATGTAAGCAAACTGCTTGAAAGCGCGATACCAGTCGCGGCGGTATGAACCGTCCACGTAGATAAGGTCCTTCCAACCTACCTGAGCCGTAACAAGGGCTGCCTTGTCCCAGTTGGAACCCTCCGACTTGGTGGTTGCCCCTTTGTCTCCAGAGTTGGCCTCGAAGCGGTTGATAACAACTTTGTCATCCGCCAGTACGCGGCGCTGGCCGTCGTACTGCGTGGCCACCACGTCAGTGCTGATTGTTTCGGTTTTGCGAGTGTGACCTACCCAACCGGCGGTAGCCGAAACGCTCCAGTCGCCAAAAGTCTTGTTGTAGCTGAGGAGGTAGTCGGTATAGAGTTCATTGGCCTTTTGATTGTTCAACCAGTAGTGTCCGAAGTCGTCCATAGAGCTGGGTAACTGCGTGGTGGCATAGCGATGGCTTTCGGAACTGAATTTCGTGTGGTCGAGCGATACGCGAGCCTGGAAAGCAAGACCGTCCCAGATGTCAACCTTTCCTTGGAAGTAACCGTAGAAACGGTCTTCCTTGTCCTTGCCTTGGTTCATATTCATGAGCCAATAGGGGTTGTTGTTACCGGCGTTGTTGATGGCCCACTGCTGCATGGGACCGGTAAGTTGATAGGTCTTGCTGCCCCACACAAAATTGTCGCCCTTTGAGGGATCCATGAGCCAGCCTGGTTGGGAATTAGACTTCCAGGTGCCATAGCCCTGATAGTTGTCCTTATAATAACGCATATCCACATTGCGCGGAGCGGTATAAAGGTCGTAGATGGGGTTAAGCACAAAACCGCCGGAGGTACGATTTCTCGTCACCGTCTGCACATAGTTGGCATTCACGTCAATAGTCACGCGATTGAAGAATTTGTATGACTGGCGGAAGGCGAACGTGTTACGGTTGTAGTTGTTCGTGCGGATCATACCGTTGGCGTGCGAGTTGGCGTAAGACACGTAGGTGCGAATCTTTTCCGTACCGCCCGAGAGCGAGATGGAGTTGTTCGTGGTGACGCCGAGGCGGTAGAAATCGCTAATATCATCGTATGCCTTGTCACGCAGGTACACTTCCTTGCCGTCGGCGCTGCGCAGCGTGTAGTGGTTGTTGGTGTTGCCGAGGGCGGGTCCCCAGCTGTTCATGCCGATGCTTGTGCCGTTGATGGCTGCGCCGTAACGGTTTTGTATTTCAGGCGTTAGGAGCGGCGTGTCGAAGGTGACGTTCGAGGTGAAGTTTACGTCGAGCTTGCCTTCCTTACCTTTCTTTGTTGTAATCATCACGACACCGTTGGCGGCAGCCGAACCGTAGAGGGCGGCGGCGTTAGCACCTACCGTAGAGGGCGGCGGCGTTAGCACCTTTCAGAATGTTCATCGACTCAATGTCGTCGGGGTTAATCTGAGAGAGGGGGTCGGAACCTTCGCTCACGGCGGTGGAGTTGAGCACAGCGATATCGCCCGAGCCGTCCATTTGGCCGCGGGTGTTGTTGGTCATAGGTATACCGTCCACAACAATGAGCGGCTGGTTGTTACCCATGATAGACTTGTTACCGCGGAGGATAATCTTGGAAGCACCGCCCGCACCACCTGCGCTGGGGGTGATGGTAACACCTGAAACCTTACCTTCGATAGAATTCACGAGGTTGGGGTCTTGTACCTTCATGAACTCGTCGTTCTTAATCTGCTGCGTAGCGTAGGTAAGCGATTTTTCCTTACGAGCGATACCCATGGCGGTAACGACTACTTCTTCAAAGGAGTTGTCAAGACTTTCAAGGGTAACATTAAGGGCACCGCCGTCCCACTTAACATCCTGACGCTTATAGCCAATCAGGGAAATGCGGATGGTTGCGCCCTTCTGCACATTCTTTAATGTAAACGTACCGTCAACGTCGGTAGTGGCTGAGTTTTTCGTGCCCACTACAAAGACAACGGCACCGATAGCCGGCTGTCCGGCATCATCTTTGATAACGCCTTTAACAACGCCTGCCTGTTGCACAGCGGCAACCTCGGCATGGGCTTCAACGGGGGCGGCAAACAGGGGCATGCCCGTTATTGCTGCTGCCATAAGCGCCATGCTGACAGATTTAATGGGTTTAAGCATATAGAAAATAGATTTAAGGATGAGTCCGTAAAAAAAACTGATGTGCTTGTCTGCGGTGAAAGTCGGACCCTTTGTCACCTTTCTGCGCAGATAATTTGTCCTGGCAAAGATATAGCGTTTTTCTGAAAGCGCAAAAAAAGTGTGTATTTTTTTGAAAAGTCTTTGCAGTCGGGGGCTGTAAAAGACTTTTGAGGCGCTCTAAAAGGCAGGTCGGGGATACGGAGAACTGGCGAAACGCGACGGGATGGTTGCAACGAAAAAGAGGAGGGGCTTTTGCCCATCCTCTTTATACAGTATGGATTTCAAGAAAAAATTATTTCTTGTTGCAGTTCTTCTTGCAATCGCCTTTCTTTGCCTTGTTGCAAGCTTTTTTGCAGTCCTTCTTGGCGCAATCTTTTTTGCAATCGCCGCATTTAGCTTTGTCGCAAGCCTGCTTGCAATCTTTCTTGCATTCTTTCTTGCAGTCCTTCTTGCATTCTTTCTTGTCCTTCTTGTCGCAGCATTCGGTTTTTTCCTTCTTGCAACATTCTTTCTTCTGAGGTTCCTGCGCGTTCATGCTGACGCAGAAAATTGCCATGGCGGCAAGCATCATTAACTTCTTCATAATGGATAAGTTCTAGTTTTAGGTGGATAATTCTTTAATTATAGAAAAGAGGCAAACCTCTCGGTTGCAAAAATACAATGTTTTCGATTTTCTGAAACTATTTCCGTACATAAATTATCTAAACTTCTGTTACTTTTGCAGACTTTCTGCGCAGCAAATGCGCGAAATCGCACAAAATCCCCTATAAGTGTGCCGTTTTTTTCATAACTTTGCCCCGCTTTGAGATACATATATATAATATTGTGTATCTCGCCCGAATAGAAATCATCACACAATTACACATTATGAGTGAACAATTAAAGAAAATCAAGCAACTCGTGGAACTCCGCCAGAAGGCACGCCTTGGCGGCGGGGAAAAAGCGATTGAGAAGCAACACGAAAAAGGCAAGGCCACCGCACGCGAGCGCATCGACATGCTGCTCGACAAAGGCTCGTTTGAGGAAATGGACATGTTCAAACTTCACCGCTGTCACTATTTCGGCATGGAGAAGAAGCAGTTCCTCGGCGATGGCGTGGTAGCCGGCAGCGGCACAATCAACGGTCGCCTCGTCTATGTGTTTGCACAGGACTTCACCGTAAACGGCGGCTCGCTCTCCGAAACGATGGCAGAGAAAATCTGCAAAGTGATGGACCAGAGCATGAAGATGGGCGTACCCTGCATCGGCCTTAACGACTCAGGCGGCGCACGCATACAGGAAGGCATCAACGCCCTCGCCGGTTTTGGCAACATCTTCCAACGCAACATCGAGGCCAGCGGCGTAGTGCCTCAAATATCCGGCATCTGCGGCCCGTGCGCCGGCGGAGCGGTTTATTCTCCTGCCCTCACCGACTTCGTGGTGATGCTCGAAGGCGTGAGCTACATGTTCCTCACTGGTCCGAAGGTGGTGAAAACCGTGACGGGCGAGGACGTGACGCAGGAAGACCTTGGCGGCGCAGGCGTTCACTCCACGAAGAGCGGCGTTTGCCACTTCACGGCCAAGACGGAAGAAGAGTTCGCATCCCTTATCCGCCGCCTGCTCTCCTATCTGCCGCAGAACAATATGGAACGCGCCCCGCGCATCGCCTGCAACGACCCCATCGACCGCAAGGAAGACAGCCTCAACGAGATTATCCCCGACAACCCCAACATGGCCTACGACATGTATAAGGTTATCTCGGCCGTAGTGGACAATGGCGAGTTCATGGAAGTGCAGCGCTCCTTCGCCCGCAACATTATCATCGGTTTCGCCCGCTTCAACGGCGAGAGCGTGGGCGTTGTGGCCAACCAGCCCAGCGTTTACGCCGGCGTACTCGACTGCAACGCCTCGCGCAAGGCGGCTCGCTTCGTGCGCTTCTGCGACTGCTTCAATATCCCCATCGTGAGCCTCGTGGACGTGCCGGGCTTCCTGCCGGGAACGGGTCAGGAATACAACGCCGTGATTGACCACGGTGCAAAACTGCTCTATGCCTACGGCGAAGCCACAGTGCCCAAGGTGACCGTGACGCTCCGTAAGAGCTACGGCGGCTCGCACATCGTGATGGGCTGTAAGCAGCTCCGTGCCGACCTCAACTACGCTTGGCCCTCTGCCGAAATTGCCGTAATGGGCGCATCGGGCGCCGTGGCAATTCTCGACGGTAAGGAAGCTAAGACGAAGGAAGATCCCAAGGCATTCCTCGCCGAGAAGGAAAAGGAATACAACGACCTCTTCACCAACCCCTACAAGGCAGCCGAATTCGGTTATGTTGATGATGTAATCGAACCGCGCAATACGCGCTTCCGCATCTGCCGCGCCCTCGCGCAGCTGGCCAATAAGCGCGAAACGCGTCCCGCCAAGAAGCACGGCAATATCCCCTTGTAAACAAAAGGCAAAAAGCAAGCAATGAAAACTTTTCAATATCAAATCAACGGCCACGCCGTGAGCATTCGCCTCGACGACCGCGAAGGCACGATTGCCGACCTCCTCGTCGACGGCGAGCACCCGGAAGTGAGCGAGGAACGCATGCCCGCCTACGCTGCGGCCATTGCCCTCGCGCTGATTGAGCACGAGGTGGAAGTGGTGCACGACGACGAAACCGGCGTCATTACCCTCCAACAGCACGAAAGCAGCTGGAACCACCCTTCGCAGCTGATGAACAGGCTTTAATGCTGCTCCGTAAACAATAATTTCTAAAAAAACGATTCAAAAAGATGAAGCAATACAAATATACCATTAACGGTGCCGAGTACGACGTTACCATTCGCGGCATCCAAGGCGACAAGGCACAGGTTGAGGTGAACGGCCTGCCTTTTGAGGTACAGATGCACGGCTCTTCGCTGCTTGAAGAAGACCTGCCCGAAAGCGCTACCGGCGCAGCCGCTCCCGCACCCGCTGCACAGCCGGCAGCCGAAACGCCCGCCGCAGCCCCTGCACCTGCAGCAGGCAAGAGCGCACCGGGCAACGGCACGCCCGTGAAAGCACCTCTGCCCGGCGTTGTGACGAAGATCAACGTAGTAGCAGGTCAGGCCGTGAAGGCTGGCGACGTGGTGCTCGTGCTCGAAGCCATGAAGATGGAAAACAACATCTGCGCCGAATCTGCCGGCACAGTGTCCGCCGTATGCGTGGCAGCAGGCGACAGCGTGATGGAAGGCACCACGCTGCTTACCATTGCCTAAGTAGAGCGAACCTTATCAATCAAATTTCTTTTTCATAATGAAAAGCTCCGTAGCGCCGGGTGTGCGCTGCGGAGCTTGCTGTTTAATTAAAGGTTTATGTTAGGGTTTATTGCTTGTTGCTGCCCGAGGAAAGGCGCTGTATCTCGCCGCTGCCTGCGCCCTGTCCGCGATAGCGGCTGTGGGAGGCGTTAAATCGCCATTGCAGGGTTACGCCCAGCATGCGGCCTTCGCTGATGGAGGACTGGCGGATTTGCGTGAGATTGGTATAAATCGTGTTATCCCATTGGTTCTTGTTGAGCAAGTTGTAGCCGCGCACGGTGAGCGTGAGCTGATCTTTGAACCACGACTTGCGCAGGCCGAGGCTCAGTTGGAAGAGGTCGCGGCGGGTGAGGCGGGCGTTCTGATAGTTACCGGCAGAGGAGTAGCCCATGTCGAGCATCACGGTGTACTTTTTCGGCAACTCGAAACTGTTGCTCCATGAACCGTTGAATATGGGGTTTTTCGACTTCACCGTGCCCAGTCCGTCCATCGACATCTCAAACCACTGCTTCATGAG
The DNA here is from genome assembly GCA_004552155.1 of Bacteroidales bacterium. GTDB lineage: Bacteria > Bacteroidota > Bacteroidia > Bacteroidales > Bacteroidaceae > Alloprevotella. Next base: position 42,471 of record SFPF01000025.1, on the reverse strand, counting down.
GTAGAGCGTCCACGTGGGGTGCCATATTTTCTTGATGACGGGCGATACCGACACGGAGGCGCTCAGCGTGGGAAAGGACTTGTTGATGTTGGAAATCTTTACCGCAGAACTGTTGCCCGGCACACGCTCCGCCCACATGATGACCGCATCTTTCACCTGCTGGAACGTGACGTTTGCTTGCAGGAACTTCCACACCGACACCGCCGATACGCTGTGCGTGAATGAGGGGCGCAGATAGGGATTGCCGCCTTGCATCACGTAGCGGTTGGCATAGGTCACGTTGTTCGAGAGGTGGTTGTATGACGGACGCTGGGTGGTGGAACTATACGAAAGCATGAGCTGTGTTTTCCCCACAGGGCCGGCGAGGCTAAGTTTCGGGAAGAAATTGTCGTAGGTGCGGCATTGGCCGGGCTGCTTCACGTTGTTGGCGAAATAGTCGAACGACACGTGCTCGAAGCGCAGTCCTGCCGAGAAGTTCCACTTCTTGATGTTGCGGGCGTACTCGGCATAGCCTGCCACGGCCTGCTGGCGCAGTTCCGTGCTGGAGCTTTGCACGCCCCACGAGGCTGTTTCTTCCGTGGCGTTTTTCACGATGTAGTCGTCCGTGCGGTCTGTGAGGCTCGCCTGCACGCCTACGCCGAACTTGCCTCCGCCAAGCGGCACGCCGTAATGGATTTTGGCTGCGCCCGTTATGCTTTTGATGGGGTTGTCGGTATCAACCTTGCGGTCGTCGGCAGTTTGGCTCTCCTCGTCGCTCGTTTGCGACTGGTTGGCGCGCTGCATGTAGAAGTCGGCGTCGATGTTGAGTTCCTGCTTGCCAAACTTGCCGTAGTAGTAGGCATTGAGCTGATGCGTGGGCTCTGCTTCGTGGTTCATCAATATTTCAGAGCGCAGCACGTCGCTCGGCGCTCCGTCCTCGAATACCTGGCTGTTCAGGTTGCCCGAGGCCTTGAAGGGCAACTGGCGGTCGTAAGCGTAGCGCATGCCGAGCGAGCTTTCGCCTTTGAGGTCGAGGTTGAAGCCGGCGGTAGCATTCACGCGCTTATAGTCGAAGCAGATGCGCTGCGTGAAGTCCTGTTGCCAAGTGTGGTCGCTGAAAATCGTTTGCACCGTCTGGGAGGTCGATTTTGTTTTCCACTGCGTGAAATTTCCCTCAGCGAAGAGTTCCAGTCCTTTATGGCGATAGCGCATATTGAGCTGTCCCGACTCTTTGGGGTAGAAAGCCTGATAGAAATTGGCGATGGCATCTACTCCGAAGCCGTCGCCGGCTCGTTTCACGGTGCGGATGCGAACCACCGCGCCGACGCTCGAGTCGTAGCGCGCTCCGGGGTTTTGGATCACCTCTACGCTCTTGATGTCCTCCGAGCGCAGGCGTTCCAGTTCCTTCGGGTCGCGCATTTCGCGCCCGTTGATGTAGAAGAGCGGCGTGCCTTTGCCGAGTACCTCGATGTTGTCGTCGCTCGTCTTGTTGAGGCCGGGCACTCGCGAAAGCAAATCTTTTGCGTTTCCCGACTTAGAGAGCACGGTGTTCTCGACCGTTGTGACGATAGCGCCCGCTTCGAGGCGCGAGATGGGGCGGCGTGCCGACACCACGGCTTCGCCCAGCAGCGAGTCGGTGCTTTCGAGCAGCAGGCGCGGGCGGTGGAGCAGCGTGTCGGCGGGCAGCGTGAGCGTGCGGTAGCCCAGGGAGGTGAGGCGCACGAGGCATGGCTTTTGGGGCAGACTGATGCTGAATGTGCCGTCCTCTTTGGCGGTTACGCCGGTGATGATGGTGGAGTCGGCCTTTGTGAGGAGCACGATGTTGGCAAAGGCTATGGGTTGGTCCTTTATGTCGGCCACGGTGCCGCCGCCCGTCTTTTGGGCAAAGGCTGCTGCTGCCGGGAGAAGCAAGAGACAGTGTGCCGCGAGTGTTTTCAGAAATAAGTTCATAGGGATATTATAGATTGTTATTGGTGAATTTGCGTTGGGCTATATGGTTTGTTGGATTATGACCCAAAGCCATAAAAACCGCTTGCGTTGTGTGGGCGAGTAGGGGCGTTTTGCAAAACGCCCGCCGTGTGCGTAGCATTGCAAAATCAATGTGGCAATTGTTTCTCGGGCGTTTTGCAAAACGCCCCTACTTTCCGCCCAAATTATGGGTTGGACTTGTTCATTATTCCGCCCCGCATTGGCGCATTGCTTCCGCTACGTCTGCAACTTTGACGCGCAAAAGCTGCATTTGCTTCACGAGTTCCGGAATTTTTTTCTGCAAAAGTTCGCCGCGGCGTTCTTCGAGGATGTGCTGCGCCGCCCCTTCGCTCACAAAATAGCCCATGCCGCGCTTCATCAGCAGCACGCCGCGCGAGGAGAGCAGGTCGTAGGCTTTCACCGTAGTGTTCACGTTTACCTCGAGCAGCACGGAATATTCCCTTACGCTTGGCACGCGCTCGCCTTCTGCGTAGTTGCCGGCCAGGATTTCGTCGGAAAGCCGCTCGGCTATCTGTACAAATATCGGTATGTTGTCTGAAAATATCATTTTCCAAAAAGTTTAGGTACAACAACTTGCATGCGGCAGAAGAGTTTGTAGGAGGCAAATACGAGGCCTGCCGCGCCGGCAAACATCAGAACGATGAAGAGGATACCTGTAAAGTCTTCGCCCATCTTTAATTGGAATTCGCGCGTGTCAATGCTTAGCAACATGTATCCGCTCAGTATGTTAGCGGCGAAGAGCACCACGCTCGTGAGAATGAACGCCCGCTTGCGGAACACAGCGCTGCCGAAAATGTAGACGGCATAGGTGAGCGTACAGAAGGCGATGATGGACCACAGCACGTAATAGGCCCTATCGCCGATTTGTATGGCGCTGCTGTTGAGGAAGTCGCCGAAGTTGGCCAGTTCCTGCCACAGTACGGGCGCGATCCACTGCCCATTGCCGCCAATCACCTCGGTTGTGAGCATTTGCGCAGCGTCGGCCGCGAGGAACACGGGGACGTAGAGCACCCAGTAGACGGGCAGGCAGAGCGTGAGGCGTACGAGGAATTTCTCCAAGTTGGTGGCGGGCAGCATCAGGGCGGTGATACGGGCGGTCTTGGAGTCGAGGTGGCCCAGGACCGCGCTACCGAAAACCAGGCAGCCCAGCATGAACACGCAGAAGGTTAGGGCCACGCCGTTTTGCGTGTAGTTGTAGCATGGATTGGAGCGAGTGCCGATGCTTATGCACATAAAGGTGAGGAACAAGCCGAGAAACACGCCGGCGTAGGAGGAAAGAAAGCGCTTGCGGCCCTGAATGACGTTTTGCTTGAGTACGAGCCAATATCTTTTGCAATCAAAGTTTTTCATAATTCGGATATGTTTTGAGGGTGATTATTTATTGTTGCCATTTCCTCCCATCAGTTTTTCCGCCGGCACGGTCTGCAAGGCGTTGAACAGGAGTTCGAGGTCGATGGGCGTTTCGTCGTTGCCGCTGTTTGGGCAGATAAGTTCGATGCCGCGCATGGTCTGCTGCACGAACAGCGCGTCGGAGAGGTCGGAGCCTACGGCACGCTGCTCGAAGCGCAGCCGGCTTTCTATTTCGGCCGTCGAGACGTTGAGTAGCACCGTGCCATCGTTCACGATGACCACGTGGTCGATGAGTTGCTCCACGTCGCGCACTTGGTGGGTAGAGATAATCATCACACGCTCTTCCGTCATTTCGCGGGCAATCACCTCGCGAAACACCTTCTTCGAGGGAATGTCCAGTCCGTTGGTCGGCTCGTCCATGAGGAGGTACTTTGTGCCGGCGGCGAGGGCGAAACTGATATACACCTTCTTTTTCTGTCCCATAGAAAGGCGGCCGATGTTGAGGTTGTCGCCCAGTTCGAAACTTTTCAGGCAGCGTGCGAGAATGTCCTCGCTGAAAGTGGGGTAGAAGGGCGCATTAAGTTGCACGTAGGTGCGCAGCGACACTTCGGGAAGGTCGAACTCCTCGGGCACGAGAAATAACTCGCGCAGCGTTTCCGGGCGGCGGCTTTGCGTGGGCACGCCCTCCACCGTCACGTTGCCGCCTTTGGGGCGCAGCAGTCCGGCGGCGAGATAGAGCATCGTGGACTTGCCGGTGCCGTTCTTGCCCAAAATTCCATAGATGCCGTTTTCCTCGAAATCGAGGCTGAGGCCGCTGAGCACTTCCTTGCCCCGGCGACCGTAGGTGAATGATACATTGCTGAATGATAACATGGCTTTCAATTTTTGGTTTGTCCCGCTTCGCTGCGTGACCGGTATGGAGTTTCGCGGGCTTTGTTTTAGTGTAATAGTGTACTATGACACTGCAAATGTAAGGCGGAAAATTGAAACGCCGGTTTTTCCTGATTGGTGTGCGCCGGTTAAGCGTCATATAAAACCTTATCTTTTCCTGTAACTCCCCACAGCCCAAAGCCCGAGCAGGCAGCCGGCGGCAAGGAGGGCGGCGAAGTGGGGCAGGAGGTCTGCGAGGCGGCTGCCTTTGAGGAAAATCATGCGCGCGGCCTCTACGAACCACCGCGCTGGCACGATGCCCGAGATGTATTGCAGCACCGTGGGCATGGATTCTATCGGGAAGGCCAGTCCTGAAAAATAAATGGAAGGCACGATGAGCAGCAGGGAAATGAGTATCGCTGCCAACTGAGTGGCCGCCACGGTGGACACGAGCAGGCCGAGCAGCAGGCACACGGCGAACTCAATACGGGCGAGTGGCCGAACCAATAAATGGAACAAAACAAGACCGCCGACTTAAAGACCTACTCCAAAGCGTGGTACGACAAAATGGTAACGATTTGGCGCGACCGCATCGACGCAATGGATATTCTCGACACTGGCGCGCTGCGCGGCTCCGTGGCGGTCAAGGGCTTTGCAATGGACGAAATGGGCGGGCAAATGGCTTTCCAGTTAAGCGGGGCAACGGCGGCGACCTCAAATTTCTGGGCAAAGATTACCGCAAAGAGCATAAACTTGGCAAGGCCCGCGAGCCGCGCCCGTGGTTTAGCAAATCGTGGTACATTTCGACGCAGGTAATCAAGGACGTTTATGCAAGATTTGTGGGCGACAAGTTTGTGGGGATAATGGATAATTTAGGGAAATAGTTGCACGAAAGGCAAAAGGGGCGTATCTTTGCGATGAACAACTTAAAACCTTTCGGAAAGATGACTGTACTTATATTTGTCGCCTTATTATTTCTATTTGTAGGAGAGTGGGGAATATCTTTAATTCTTTTACTGCTAATTATACTTGCTAAAATTGCGAACGTATCAAAAGAAGAAGGCGAGTATGCTAATTGGAAAACAGGATTAGGACCAAAACCAAAGAAGAGAAAGTAAAAAATTTGTCTTTTTCCATACGAGATAAAAGCCTTTTATTTGTGCAGTAAACGCAAATAAAAGGTTTTTTTTATGAATAGCACCTACATTCAAGAAGTACTTCTAAAAATCAACAGCGCAGACTCGGAGCAGACTGTGAAGAGGCTGGAGCAGACGATAAAGGACTGCGCGGCCGCAAAAGATAATAGCAGGAGTGGAAGAACTGGCAGAAGTGGAACAGGGAAATGGCGTCGGCAGAGAGGCAGCTGAAGAGGTACGGCACGACTTCAACCAACGTGAAAGCCACGCTCGACAATTTGAGCGGCAAGAGCCTTAAAGACCTTAACTCCGCCCTTAAAACTATGCAGAAAGCCCTCGACGGAGGACAAATTGCAAGAGGCTCGAAAGCGTGGAACGAACTGACTGATGGGATAAGAAAAACAAAGGAAGAGATTGAGCGCGTAAAAGGCGAGACAAAGGTAGTGGAGCAGGCAATGGTAGATTGCGCTCAAAAGCCTAAAAAATTAATTTCTGAACTTGGGCAAAAATGGGGCGGCGTTGCATCGATAATAAATGCAGGCCTTAACATTTACGACCGAGTTATGGGCAAAGCCTCGGAGTATGTCAATAAGTACGCCGAATTGCAAGAGCACGTTTCGGGCGTTATCAAGTACACCGGCATGGGTGCAGAGGCGGCGGCAGACCTCAACGAAGAGTTCAAGAAAATGGACACGCGCACCAGCCGCGCCGCCCTCAACGACCTCGCCGCCGACGCAGGCCGCCTCGGCATAACGGGAAAGAAAGACGTGCTCGACTTCGTGCAGGCCGCCGACCAAATCAACATCGCGCTCGGCGAGGATCTCGGCGAAGGGGCGGTGAAGAATATAGGCAAACTCGCTAACATATTCGGCGACGATAAGCGTATGGGATTGAAGCAGGCAATGCTTTCGACCGCATCGGCCATTAACGAACTGGCGCAAAACAGTAGCGCATCGGAGGGCAATATTCTCGACTTCACTACGCGCCTTTCGGCAATGGCAAAGACGGCGGGCCTCACGCAGGTACAGGTTATGGGGCTCGGCGCAATGTTTGAGACGCAGGGGCTTAATGTAGAAGTAGCGGCAACCGCACTCTCAAAGGTAATGCAGAAGATGGGCTCGGACACAGAGAAAATGGCGAAGATGGCGGGGCTCAACGTGCAAGAGTTCGCCGCACTGGTAAAGACCGATATGAACGCCGCGCTCATCGAGTTTGCCAAAGGCGTTGGCCGTCTCGGCGGGCTTACGGAAGTGTCGCCTGCCTTAAAGGAATTGGGCCTTACGGGGGCGGGCGTTTCAAGCGTTGTGAACATTCTCGCGCAGAACCTCGACAATGTTGCCACGCAGCAGGAACTCGCCACGCGGGCGTTCACGGAAGGCACATCTGCAACCAACGAGGCCGCCAAAGCCAACAGCACCGCCGCCGCCAATTTGGAATTGTATTATTGATTTCGGGTATATTTCAGATTATATATGGTTTGCAGGAGTTGCAGTTCGTGGTATGCCTTTTCGAGCCTTGCAGCCTGTTCGTCGTTCATGTCGCGCATGAGGTCGGTTGCCGTGGCAGCGCCGGGCTCGAACTTGTTGGCGCGTGCCTTTTGCGGCGTTGGCGAGGTTGCAGTCGCGGGTGCGTTCTATGAGTTGCAGGCGGCGCACTTGCGGAAAATTGGCACGCGCCAGTTCATAGCATTCTTCCAGCGTCAGCGTCTGTGCCTGCCCGAAGGCGCACAGTGCAGAGAGGAGCGTGATCAGAATGGATTTTTTCATTGAGCGTATATAGATAATGGTAGGGATTGGGAGCGATTACGGCCTTAACCGTTTTGTTAATTACAAAGTAAGAAAATTCTTTTGAAAGCGCAAAATGTCGTGCAAACGAGCGCAAAGCCGAACTCGTTCGAGCTTTGCCGAGTGCCGCCATTATGTAAATATCGGATTCTAGTTGAAGGCAGCAAAAACTCCCCGCCGTACGGCGGGGAGTTGAGGGACAGCGCGTTCCGAAACGCCGTCAGAAAATATCGAACTTCAAGCCTAATGCCAGCGAGAGCACGTCGCCGGGCTTCACGCGCTTGTTGGGGATCGACGAGAGCACGTAGAGGTCGGAAGTGCCCAGTTCGTAGAAGGCCGTGACAGCCTTGGCGCGGCGGCGCAGGCGGCTCGGGATATCATAGCGCAGGCGGCCGCCGAACCAGATGCCGATGCGTACGCGCGAGGAAAAGCCATAGTAGTTTTTCGATCGTGTTGAAATAGATGCCCGTCTGCAAAGGCTCTATCACCCAGCGGCTACTCACGCGCAGGTGAAACGGCACATAGCGTTCCTTAACCGTGGCGGTGAACTTGGCGCACTCCGAGTTGTATTTCGGCACAAAGCCAAAGAGCACGTCCGTCTCCCAGGAGTCGCGCTTGCCGTAGTGCCAGCCGAAGCCCACGCTTGCCAGCCCGATGCTGCCAGCGTATTGGAAGGTGAACTGGTTGGGGATCAGTTTCGCCCATCGCCGCTGCCGCTTCTCGAGCGTGCGCTCATAGTATTCGCTCCCATAGTGCTTGCGCTTTGTCTTGACGGTTGCAGCCGTGTCGGGCGGCAGGCTGTCGGCGGGCAGCGCGTAGGCGGGCGGCACCGTGTCGGCAGCGAGGATTTCCGTGGCCGCACCCATTGCGGGCAGCGCCGCGAATAGAGTAAAAAGGCTAATATTCCACCACTTCATAGCTGTATCCTCCGTCGTCGTTTAGGGTAAACACTACGTATTCTCTGAATTTCGCGCTGCCGCATTCGTAATAAAGCACGCCGTCGCCGTAGAGGTCGTTCGCCTGCGTGTGGTGGCCGTGGCCGCACATGCAGAAGGCGAGGCCCGGAAACAGTTTGATTTTTTCCTGGAACACGTCCGACACGTTATTGTTAAACTGTTCCGACGTGGGCTGCGCGTGCATCGCAACGATGGTGCGGCGCACCGTGGAGGGCAGCGCGGCGAGGTCGGTCTTGATAAAGTTGAAATCGGGCACCGCCACCGAGTAGTCGTACTCGAAGGCGTTGGTGTTGAGGCAGAGAAAGTGCGTGTCGCCGGCGTTGAACGAGAAGTCCGGCAGGCCATACATCTTGCGAAACACGTCCGCGCCCGTGCCGAGGCAGTCGTGGTTGCCGAGCAGGCATACGTAGGGCATAGTGAGGCGTTCCAGCTCGCTGCGCATCCATTCAAACTCTTTCGTTGCGCCGAAGTCCGTGAGGTCGCCGCAGTGCACCACGAAATCCACGTCGCCCCGCGCGTTGATGGCATCGACGCAGGCATGCGTCTCGTCGTACCACCGCTGCGTGTCGCTAATCAGCACGAAACGCAGGCTCGTGCGCCCTGCGCAGTTCGCCTCTATCCGGGCCACGTTGCGCGCATTGATGCCGGTCGCGCCGTCGAAGCGCGTGTCGTAGGGGTGGTAGTCTATGACGCTGCACCCCGAGAGCAACAGTGTGAGGCCGATAGCCGTGGCCGTCATGATAAGCTTTCGGATTGTTTTCATTTTGATAGAGGGCGCGAGCGTGCGCCCGCGCGAAAAGTTGCGGTTAGAATATGTGGCAAAATTAGATATATGGAAAAAATTGTGAGGAACGCTTTTCACGCATAAAGTTGTCATTTTTGCGCAAATGTCGCGGCAGCCGCCCGCGTTCTCGCCGTGTCTGCTTCCATTTACAGCCGTGCGCTTAGCGATTATCCCCGAGAAGTTTTTCCCTGTCTGCGCAGATAATTGTTAGGAGCTTGCTGATATTTTTTCCTTTCCTACAAGAAAGTTTTTGTTACAAACTTTGTAATATGTGTTACAAACTTTCTAACATGTGTTACAAACTTTGTAATACGTGTTACAAACTTTGTAACAAAAAATATCTTATAGGATAGTAAAACTTTCAGGCAGAAAGTGAAAAACATCTCCGAGGAAAGAAAAAGCATCTCGGGGATAGTTTGGGCGGCGATACGAGAAAAACTCCCTAAAAAACTGAAAAAACGCGGAGTTTTCCGAGCGCGGGCGACTGCAATCGGATAAAACCTCGTAACTTTGCGGCACGCATTTTGCAACTTCCTTAGCAGAGAAGTGCTGTTCACGGTACAGACAGTGCTCTTTGGTTAAAGCATCGACTGCCTGGAAGGCAGTACAGAGCGAAGCGATAGTAACCGGGGACGAAGTCCTCGGAGGAAGCGATTGAAAGGCTTCTGCCTGGAAGGCAGTACGCCTGTAACTATGCCTCATGTCCTATGGCGTAGTGCCTTCCAGGCACATCGTTCTTGCCATACTCTACCGAGGACTTCGTCCCCGGTTACCAAAAAGCTTTGCTTTTGTAGTGCCTTCCAGGCACGTAGTATAAAACCTAATTCTGAAAATACATACACAATATTATATATATAGACAAGACAAAATGACAGAAACAAAAAATCTGGTAGAAGCAATCATCGAAGGCATACAAGAAAAGAAAGGGCGTGCCATCAGCGTGGCAGACCTCAGCAGCATCGACACAGCGCCTTGCAAATACTTCGTAATCTGCACCGGAGGCTCGCCGCAGCAGGTGGAAGCCGTGGCAGACAGCGTGGAAGAGTTCGCACGCAAGCACGCCGCCGAGAAACCCGCCGCCGTGTGCGGTAAGGCGAACGCCGAATGGGTGGCGCTCGACTACGGCACCGTGATGGTGCACGTGTTCCTCCCTGATGTCCGCGAGCATTACGACCTCGAGCACCTCTGGCACGACGCGCCCGTGCAAAGTATTCCCGATTTGGATTAAAAACATCCTTTCCCCTCTTGATGAGTTAGTAAGCAAGAAAACGAGTATACGAGGAAACAAGACAAGTAACTATTCTAATATATAATTAGTACGACATTTCTGTCTCGTCTACTCGTTTACTTGTCAACTCGTTTACTATAATACAAACAATAATGGATACAAACAACAATAAAATCCCCGGCGGCAAGAAAAACAACATGCCGAAGTTCAGCCTCAGCTGGCTCTAGGAGCAAACAAAGAGGTGGACTACACCTCGTTCAAAACCTACGTGGCCAACAACTACGGCACGGAAGTCGTCATAGACAAGACAGCCGGCGAGGTGAGCATGACGATACGCCCCGAACACATACGCGAAGTGTTCAAGGCAGGCACCGACCGCGTGGGCAAGCAGCCCACCGTCTCGGCTAAATACGGCTCTATCGACCGCCTCGACGACTACCTCGCCGAGAACTTCAAGGGCAAGGTGAAATATCGCGAGAGCGACAGCTTCTTCCTGCGCCTGCTGAGCAGTTTCCTGCCAATCATACTGCTCGTGTTCCTGTGGTTCTTCATGATGCGCCGCATGGGCGGCGGTGCCGGCGGCGGCGTGTTCAGCGTGGGCAAGAGCAAGGCCAAACTCTTTGACAAGAACGGACAGGGCACCAACGTCACCTTTAAGGACGTGGCGGGACAAGAAGGCGCCAAGCAGGAAGTGCGCGAGATTGTGGACTTCCTCAAAAATCCCAAAAAATACACCGAACTGGGCGGCAAGATACCCAAGGGCGCACTGCTCGTTGGCCCTCCGGGCACGGGTAAGACTCTCTTGGCAAAGGCAGTGGCCGGCGAGGCCGACGTGCCTTTCTTCTCCATGTCGGGGTCAGACTTCGTCGAAATGTTCGTAGGCGTAGGCGCGAGCCGCGTGCGCGACCTTTTCAGCCAGGCCAAGGAAAAATCTCCCTGTATTATATTTATTGATGAAATAGATGCCATAGGCCGTGCCCGCGGCAAAAATCCCGCCCTCGGCGGCAACGACGAGCGCGAAAACACGCTCAACCAGCTGCTTACGGAGATGGACGGCTTCGGCACGAACTCAGGCGTGATTATCCTCGCAGCCACCAACCGCGTGGAAATACTCGACCCCGCCTTGCTCCGTGCCGGACGCTTCGACCGCCAAATCCACGTGGACTTGCCCGAACTCTCGGAGCGCGTGGCAATTTTCAAGGTGCACCTCGCCCCGCTCAAACTCGCCGACGACCTCGACGTGGATATGCTCGCGCGGCAAACGCCGGGCTTCTCGGGTGCAGACATCGCCAACGTGTGCAACGAGGCGGCACTCATCGCCGCCCGCCACAATCGCAGCCACGTGGGCAAGCAGGACTTCCTCGACGCCGTGGACCGCATCATCGGCGGACTGGAAAAAACCTCCAAGGTGATGACCGCCGACGAGAAGCGCAGCATCGCTATCCACGAGGCAGGCCACGCTTCCGTGTCGTGGCTCCTGCAATACGCCAACCCGCTGGTGAAGGTGACCATCGTGCCGCGCGGACAAGCCCTCGGCGCGGCATGGTATCTGCCCGAAGAGCGCAACATCACCACGAAAGAGCAGATGCTCGACGAGATCTGCGCCACGCTCGCCGGCCGCGCAGCCGAAGAAGTATTCACCGGACACATCTCCTCGGGCGCGCTCAACGACTTGGAGCGCGTGACGAAGCGTGCCTACGGCATGGTGGCTTACCTCGGCATGAGCAGCGAACTTTCCAACCTTTGCTACTACAATAATCAGGAATACAATTTCACTAAGCCTTATTCTGAAAAAACCGCTGAGAAGATCGACGCGGAAGTGAGCCGCCTTATCGGCGAACAGTATGCACGCGCCAAGCAGATCCTCACGGACAACGCCGACAAGCACGGGCAGTTGGCACAGTTGCTCATCGACCGCGAAGTGATTTTCACGGAGGACGTGGAGCGCATCTTCGGCAAACGCCCCTGGAAGAGCCGCGCAGATATCCTCATGGAGGAAGAAGAAAAGGAAAAAACCGAGCAAACCGCGCCGCAGGCTGAAGAAAAGGAGGTGCTCACCCATGAAGAAGTGGAACAACTCATTGCCGAGCGAGAAAAAGCAAAACAAAACGACCATGAATAACCTCGTATTACGCACCCTCACGGGCGTGCTCTTCGTGGCAGCCCTCGTAGGCGGCACAGTCTACTCGCCCGTCACATTCACCGCGCTCTTCGGTCTCATCACGGCACTCACCCTCTGGGAGTTTACGGGCATCGTGAACAATCACGCCGGCGCAAACGTGAACCGCCTCATCACCACGGCGGCAGGAACGTACCTCTTTTTCGCCTTCGCCGGCTTCTGCGGCGACTTCACCCCGAGCCGCGCCTTCGTGCCCTATCTGCTCTCGCTGATGTACCTGCTCATCGAAGAACTCTATTTGCAGCACAAAGACCCGCTGCGCAACTGGGCGTTCGCCTTCGCGGCGCAGGTGTACATCGCCTTAGGCTTCGCCATGCTCAACGTGCTGGCGTTCCGCTACGATGCGGTGACAGGGCAGACGGCCTTCGAGTGGATTTTCCCGCTCTCCGTCTTCATCTTCCTTTGGACGAGCGACACGGGTGCCTACTGCTGCGGCAGCCTGCTGAGCCGCTATTTCCCCGCCAAGCTCTTCGAACGCGTATCGCCTAAAAAGTCGTGGGTGGGCAGCATCGGCGGCGGACTGCTCTGCATCGCGGCAGCCGTCGTCATCAACGCCCTTTGCCCTGGGAAAATGGAACTGGTTTATTGGATAGGCCTCGCGCTTACCGTCTGCGTCTTCGGCACGTGGGGCGACCTCGTAGAGAGCCTCTTGAAACGCCAACTGGGCATCAAAGACTCTGGCAATATCCTGCCGGGACACGGCGGCATGCTCGACCGCTTCGACTCCGCCCTCCTCGCCATTCCCGCCGCCGTGCTCTACTTCTTCTGCATAGGCTGCTAAAAGGCAATGCCTTGCTGCCCGACTTTCAATGGAACTGAAAAAACTATCGCGCCGCAGCCGCGAGGAAATCTTCAACACGCTCACGCACTTGGCAGGCGTGGTGTTCACGCTCTCGGTGGCATGGATCATTATCCGCTACGGTTACCGGCAGAACTGGCGGCACGCTTTCGGCGTGACGTTTTTCACCTCCGGCATGTTGCTGATGTACGCTTGCAGCACCCTTTACCATTGGTGGCTGCCCGGAAAAACCAAAAGCGTGCTGCGCATCTTCGACCACTGCGGCATCTACGTGATGATTGCCGCCTCTTACACGCCCATCTGCATCGGAGTGGTGGGCGGCGCACTGGGTTGGACGGTGTTCGGATTGCTGTGGGCGGTGGTCGTTGCAGGCATAATATATAAAGTGAAAGCCTTGGGTCGTTACCCGAAGCTTTCACTTTCTTTGTATCTCGCCATGGGCTGGTCGGTTGTCTTTATCGCGGAGCCCGTGGTGAGCAAGATGTCGCTGCCGTCGCTGCTTTGGATTTTGGCAGAAGGCTTGTTCTATACAAGCGACGGCATTTGGCACATCTTCGTCCTCCTCGGTTCTGTGAGCCACTGGGCCGCCGTTTATTGCATCGTTTCCTAAAACTTAGAAGTTCACAACCATGCTGATGCCCCCGCCGTCGCCGAACGATGCCGGGGCGATGCTCACGTCTGCTTTTTTCACGAAGGGGCGGGTGTAGATGAACGCTGCGCCCGCGCCGATGGCTGCACCGCCGAGCACGTCCCACCAGTCGTGGCGTTTGGCGTAAGTGCGCCCCCACGCCACGTAAGCGGCCACGGCGTAAGCAGGCACGCCCCACTGCCAGCCGTAACGGCGCAGCAGAAACGATGCGCCGTCGAAAGCCACCGCCGTATGCGTGCTGGGGAAAGCGTGCCGCCCTGTGCCGTCGGGGCGGTCTTTCTTGATGACGGCTTCCAGCCCGTAGTTGATGGCGAGCGTGGTGGCAGTGCTGAGTCCGAGCTGCAAGATGCCTTTCTTGTCCTTCTCTGCAATCGCCTTGATAAGGCCCGTGGCAGAGGGAGCCAGGCATAGCACGTCCGTGGAACGCTCCACGAATTTGCTTTGTGCCGAGAGGCTGGCGGCGTGGAGCATGAGGCTGGCAAAGAGAATAAAGCTGATTTTCATAAATGGCGGTTATTTCTTCTTATTCTTCTTGCCGGTTTTCGCCGACTGTGCCGGTTGCGTGACGCTGACGGTGTCAATTACCGGGGCATTGCCGACCGCGCCCGCTTGGTTAGGGGCACCGGGCACGAAGAACTGCCCTCGGTCTTCCACGATGCGCATATCGCACACGTTGCACCATTCACAGCTGCCGCTGGGCTGCAGCGTTTTCGATTGGTCGCAGGTCACGCCGAACGTAATCGTACCGCCTGCGTGGCGGAAAGGTTGCGAGGCAGAAAAACTCCAACGCTTGGCGCGCTCAGCTATATCATCCCAATCCTCTTTCGTATAATAAGCCTGCTTGAAATAGTCCATCGTGTAGGCAAGTTCGTAGGGCGTTCTCCCGATTTTGCTCGATACGTCCTTTACATACGCCGGCAGGGGCACGAGGTTCGTATAAACCCCAGCGGAGTCCACTGTATAGCCGAAGCAGCCCGCAGCACTGGCTTGCGAGATGATTTCCAGGCGATAGTTGCCGGCAGGCAGCGTCACCGTCTTTTGCAGATCGAAAATCATAGGTTGGTTGTCCAAATCGCGCACAAAGGCCCAGTGGGAGTCTACCACTTCATCGTTGAAAAACGATTCGTGCTGTTCGTACACCCCGCCCCAGTTGTTGCAGTTTTCCAACTTCATGATGTGAACGCCGTCCGCCGCGAGGCGGTTGCGCTCGGAGGCTTCCAGATAGATGCCGTTCTCCGTATTCTTGTCGCGCCGCACCTTGACGTCGGCCTCGCCAATATTTTTGATTAAAATGCCGCCCAAGATGCCTGCCACGCAGAGCGAGAGCACTAAGGAGAGGACGAGGAGCACGATGCGCCCGAGCGAGAGGCTTTTACCCGACGTGTTGCCCGTGAGGAAGCGGACGAGCAGATAGAGCAAGATGCCCACGGCGGGAAGCAGGCAGAAAGCTATGACGACAAGCGAGACTGTGGAATAGGGAATGGCATTCAGGGCTTCGGTGACACTCGTGAGAATGGTGAAACTCGTGGTGGCGAAGGTAAGCACCGTGAAGGCAGCGAGCAACATGCCGACGATAATCATTCCCACAAAGCACGCCACGCCCACTTTAAGCAGGATAACCATAGCGTGCAGCAGCGTGTTGATGAGGCTGCGGCCGCGCGCTTCCTTTTGCTGCGGCGCACTGGCGGGGTTGGCGGCTGTGGCGTTGCGGATAACCTCGTCGTTGATGTTCTGCGCGTTCACCGTCTTGCCGCGCATCTGCAATTTCTGCTCAGCCGTCTGCGCCGCCGGCACGAAGAGCCACAGCACGAGATAGATAATGGCCACCGTGGAGAAACTGAGGAAGCAGAGCAGCACCATGGCGATGCGCCACAGCAGCGGGTCGGTGCCGCCGAAGTAGTGGCAAAGCCCCGAGAGCACGCCGCCCAGCATTTTGTCGTCCTCGTCGCGGTAGAGCCGGCGGCGGCGCAGCCAGTCGGTCACGCGGTCGGCCGTGCTTGACGGTGCGCCCGTTTCCGAATCCGTTTCCTCTGAATCTGTGCTGGCGGCATCGGAGGAATCTGCCGTTTCGCCCGAGTCCATTTGCTCGGGGTCGCCGATGCGGTGGATGATGTTCTGCACATCGTCGATGTCGCAGGCTTCCTTGCCGCTTTGCTTCAATTCTTCCATAAGTTCCGCCACGCGGTACTCCACGTCGTCGGCGATTTCGTCGCCGCCCTCCTTTTTAGAAAAATAGCGGCGCATGTTTTCGAGATAGCTCTTCAAGAGCGCGTAGGCGTCCTCGTCGATTGCATAGAGCGACCCGAACATATTGATTGTGATATTCTTTTTCATGATGCGAGGTTGTATATAATATTATAATATTGTGCTTGGCGTAAATCCGTCGAGCGTGAGGCGCGCCGGGCTTTCCGCTTTGAGCAGCCCCACGGTGCGTGCCAGTTCGTTCCATGCGCCGTCGAGTTCGGCCAAAGCCAGTTCGCCTTGCGCAGTGAGCGCGTAGTACTTGCGCGGCGGCCCTTGCGTGCTTTCGCGCCATTCGTAAGAGAGCATCCCGTCCTTTTTCAGTCGGGTGAGCAAAGGGTAGAGCGTGCCTTCCACCACAATCATCTCCACGCTTTTCAGGCGGTTGATGATGTCGTTGGCGTAAGAAGGCTCCTTGCGCAGCAACAGCAGCACGCAGTATTCCAGCATTCCTTTGCGCATCTGTGATTTAGCGTTGTCTACATTCATAATCCTTGAGCGTATCGGTAATAAATTCGCCCCCGGCCGCGGGGCAGTATCAACTATCTGCCGCAAAAGTATGCAAAAGATAAGTACCTTGCAAAGCAAAGTACTAAGAAAATCTTATTTATTAGTATAAATTTAATATTTCAAGCAGGATATATGTGTCTTTGCCAATATATTTCATTTCTTTATGCTTTGCTCCTGCTTCTTTTTCCTATATGATGCGCGGCATGAGAAAACTATTTTTGCCAAGATAGTTTATTTTTGTAACTTTGCAGCCGATAATCCACGGGAAAGCTTTTTATGGAAAAAAAGACCGCTACAACAGCAAAGCCCGCCAGCATCGGCGGCACGCATAAAGAAGAGGTGCGCCTGCGCGTGATAGAGCAGGCGATGCGCATGTTTCAGGCGCATGGCATCAAAAGCGTTACGATGGATAGCATCGCCGATGCCCTGAAAATGTCGAAGCGCACCCTCTATGAACTCTTTGCAGACAAGGCCGCGCTGCTCCTTGCCGGGCTGCGCCTTCAAGACGAACGCAAAGAGCGGTGTATGCAAGAACGTCTCGCAGAGACCGACAACGTGCTCGAAATCATACTCGGCGAGTTTGCCGACAGCATGCGTATGTTCAGCGGCATCAATCCAGATTTTTTTATCGAACTACATAAGTATCCCGCTGCCGTGGCCTATTTCGAGAAGCGCAGCAGAGAGCACGAGGCAGCCGCTGTGGCGTTTTTGCAACGCGGCGTGGCGCAGGGATTTTTCCGCCCCGACGTAAATTTCACGCTCGTTTACCGCCAAATTGCCCGTACGCTCAATTACCGCGCTATGGAAGAAATAGGCCGAGGATGCCCGCTCAAATCTCTTTTCTACAACATCGTCATCGTTTATATCCGTGGCTGCGCCACGCCTGAGGGGGCGCGTTACATGGACAATATATTAGAGAAAATCTTGCAGGCAGAGCAGCTGTAGTTTTCCCAATATATTCTTTGCAGGCAGCGGACTGCAATATTTTAATAAACAGAATAACGGCGCACAATGCAGACAAAAGCATTGTGCGCCGCTTTAATGTATCGGTAAAAGGGTATTATCTGATAATCGTTGCCTCTCTGTCCGGTCCTACGCTGACGATAGAGATACGGACGGCGAGTTGCTTTTCAAGATAAGCGATGTAGGCGGAGAAGGCGGGCGGGAAGTCCTTTTCCTCGCGTATTTCCGTGAGCGGTGTCTGCCAGCCGGGGAGTTCCTCGTACACGGCTTCGTAGCCCTCGGTGTCGTAAGGCATTTCCGTCACCACTTCGTCGCCCTTCTTGTAAGCGGTGCAGACTTTAATGGTTTCGAACTCGTCGAGCACGTCGCCCTTCATCATCACGAGGTCGGTCACGCCATTTATCATGATGGCATATTTCAGGGCCACGAGGTCAATCCAGCCGCAGCGGCGGTTGCGGCCCGTCACCGCGCCGTACTCGTGACCGATGCGGCGGAGCGTTTCGCCCGTCTCGTCAAACAGTTCCACAGGGAATGGGCCAGAGCCTACGCGCGTGCTGTATGCTTTGAAGATGCCGAATACGCGGTCAATCGTATTGGGGGCTACGCCCAGGCCGGTGCAAACGCCGCCGGCGGTGGTGCTGGAAGAGGACACGAAAGGATAGGTGCCGTGGTCGATGTCGAGCAATGAGCCTTGCGCTCCCTCGGCAAGCACAGACTTTCCTTCGGTGAGGGCGCGGTTGATTTCTGCCTCGGTGTTAGAGAGTTTGAAGCGGCGCATGTATTCCACGCCCTCCATCCACAGTTTTTCTTCTTCCGCGATGTCGTAATCCGTATAATGCAGGTCGCGAAGAATTTGTTCGTGACGCTCTTTGAGCGCACGGTATTTCTCTTCAAAGTTCTCTTCGATGTCGCCGACACGCAGGCCCACGCGGGCGGCCTTGTCGCTGTAAGCCGGACCGATGCCCTTGCCCGTGGTGCCTACCTTGTTCTTGCCCTTGGCGGCCTCGTAGGCGCGGTCGAGCACGCGGTGGGTAGGCAGAATGAGATGGGCGCGGCGGCTGATGTGGAGGCGTGGGGCGATGTCGTAGCCGGCGGCTTCGAGTTCGCGTGCTTCTGCCATGAAGAGGTCGGGTGCGATGACGCAGCCGTTGCCTATGATATTCGTTTTGCCTTCATCGAAGATGCCCGACGGAATGGAGCGCAGCACGAATTTCTTTCCGTCGAAGATAATGGTGTGGCCGGCGTTGGGGCCTCCGGCAAAGCGGGCGACTACGTCGTAGCGCGGCGTGAAGAAATCCACGACCTTGCCTTTGCCTTCGTCGCCGAAAACAATGCCCAGCAGGGCATCAACTTTTCCCTTTGTCATGTTTTGTATGTTTTAATTATTATATTCCTAAGAGGTTTTTGATAAGGAAGAACAGCATGGGCATCACGAGGGCGGGCAGGAGGTTGATGGTCTTGCAGTCCTTGATGTTGAGCACGCCCAGGCCTGAGGCGGCAATGAGCACGCCGCCCACCACCGACACTTCTGTGATAAGCTGTTCGGAGATGAACGTTTGCGAAACTTTCGCGATGCCGTAGATGCTCGCCTGCCACACGAAGATGACGATGCCCGTCACGGCGGTGCCGAAGCCGTAGCTCGAAGCAAGCACGATCATCGTGACGAGATTGAGCGTGGCGGCGGTCATCAGATAAGTGTTATCCCCGTAGAGCGCGCTCAGCACGGGGCCCATCATCGAGAGCGTGCCCACGCAGCAGAGCAGCACGCCGGTGGTGATGCCTTCCACGAGGTTGGAGGTGGACATGCGGCGCGTGGCGCTTTCCATGCGCTGGTCGAGCTTGAGCACGGTGCCGAGCAGTCCGCCGAGGGCGAGGCAGAAGATAAAGAGCACGGGGTACTTGCTGTTGCCCATATTGGTCATGGCCACGTTGATGCCCAGCACGAGGGCCGCCAAGCCCATCGCCGTGTTGAGCACGTTGATGTATTTCTCCTTGATGCCTTTGCGGGCTATTGCTCCGATGGCACTGCCGATGATTGCCGCAAGGGCGTTGAAGATGATGGCAAGCATGGCAATAAATTATATGCGTGCGATGATGCTGCGGAAGATTTCGGCCATGAGCGGCTGCACGGCGTTGGCGGCCTTCTGCACCTCCTCGTGCGTCACCTCCACGATTTTTCCTTCTACGCCGAGGTCGGTGATGATGCTGATGCCGAAGACGCGCATGCCGCAGTGGCGTGCCACGATGACTTCGGGCACCGTGCTCATGCCCACGGCATCTGCGCCGAGACGGCGGTACATCTTATATTCTGTCGGCGTTTCGTAAGTGGGTCCCTGGTTGGCGAGATACACGCCTTCCACCACTCGGATGCCTTTCTCCTTGGCAATTTCGCGGGCGAGGGCGAGGAATTGCTTGTCGTAGGCTTCGCTCATGTCGAGAAAGCGCGGGCCGTAGGGGAAGTTCTTGCCGCGCAGGGGGTGCTCGGGGAGGAAGTTGATGTGGTCGGTAATCAGCATCATGTCGCCTATTTCAAAGTCGGGATTGACGCCACCGGAGGCATTGCTCACAAAGAAGTTCTTGATGCCCAACTCGTGCATCACGCGTTCGGGATAGGTCACCTCTTTCATCGTATAGCCCTCGTAGTAGTGGAAACGTCCTTCGAGCGCCATCACTTCCTTGCCGCCGAGACGGCCAAAGAGCAGGCGGCCGCTGTGTCCCTCGACGGTGCTGACAGGAAAGTGGGGGATTTCGTTGTAAGGGAATGCGTCAACGATTTCTATCTCTTCGGCCAAACGGCCAAGGCCTGTGCCGAGCACGATGGCGGTTTCGGGACGGAGCGCGGTGTGGCTTTTAATCCACGCGGCGGTTTCTTGAATGGCTTGCAACATAGTTGAGAATAAGGTTGTTGAATTTCTGTTTTTCTGAATCTGAGAAAGTTATTTCTATGGGCTGGTAATACAGCTTTTTCTTTATTTCGAGGGGTAGGAGGAGGGTTTTGAGGCGCATCATGTCCTTTTCTGTGGTGACGATGATGCTTGCCTCTTCCGCCGCCTCTGCCATCTGCCGGACTTCCTCGGGCGTGAAAGCGTGGTGGTCGGGATAGCGCATCACCTCCACTTTTTCGGCCTGCGCTTTCCAGCGGGCAATGAACGGCTCGGGGCGGGCGATGCCGCACACCAATAGCACATGCCTCGCCTTGCCTGCGCTCTGCCATTCCGGGGTCTCGGCAAAGCCGGGCCGGGGCGCGCCGTAGCCTACGGAGGAGAAGAAAGCCGGGGCGTCGGTGTAGCGCGCTATTTCGCGCCTGATGCCTGCCCGCTCTTCCTCGCCCAGTTGCTCGGGACATTTGGTCACGATGACAGCATCGGCACGCCGCGCTCCACTGCGGCTTTCGCGCAGCCGGCCGGCAGGAAGCACGCAGTCGCGGGTGAAGAGGTTGCTGTAATCGGTGAGCAAAAGGTAAAGCCCTGCCTTGATGTAGCGGTGTTGATAGGCATCGTCGAGCACAATGGCTTGCGGCTCTGTGCCTGCGGGCGTTTGCAGTAGTTTCTTGCAGCCTTCCACGCGGCTTTCGCACACGGCAACGCGCGTGGCGGGAAACTTCTGCTTCACCTGCAACGGTTCGTCGCCCACTTCCGCGCCCGTGCTTGCCGCCGTGGCTTCAATGAAGCCTTTCGTGCATCGTCCGTAGCCGCGCGAGAGCATGGCGGTGCGCAGTCCTTGCGCTGCGAGCAGGCGCACGAGGTATTCCGTATGCGGCGTCTTGCCCGTGCCGCCCACGGCGAGGTTGCCTACGCAGATGGAAGGCACGCCGCACGCCGTTTGCTTCAATACGCCCTTGTCGAAGAGCATATTGCGTATGCCCATAATGGCGGCGTACATCCACGAGAGCGGCAACAGCAGGCGGAGCATCGCTATTTTATTGTATATTCGGCAGATAGGGAATGCGTGCTTGCAGGGCGTTCCGGCGGCTCAGGCTGCCCACAAAGCGCAGGCTGGTGGAGTCCATGAGGTTGTCCATCCAGTTGGACGGGGCGGGGTAGTCCGCCGTGTAGTATTCCTTGCTCTTGGCGAGGCGGGCGGCTTCGGCGATAGCGTCGTCGAGCGTGCCGAGTTGGTCCACGAGCTTAATAGCCAGAGCCTGGCGTCCCGTCCACACGCGGCCTTGGGCAATGGAGTCAACGGCGGCGACGGGCATCTTGCGCCCTGCTGCCACGCGGCTGAGGAAAAGTTTGTAGCCGCGCTCGATGTAGGCCTGCATCACGGCCGATTCTTTTTCGTTGAACGGGCGTCCCGCTGCGCCGAAATCGGCTGCCTCGCTCGTCTTGGCCACGTCGAAGTGCAGGCCGAGTTTCTCGGTGAGCAGGCCGCTGGCGTCGGGAATCATGCCGAAGATGCCGATGCTGCCCGTCAGCGTGGTGGGGTCGGCGAAAATCTTATTGGCGCCGCAGGCCATGTAATAGCCGCCCGAGGCTGCCATGCCGCCCATCGAAACCACTACGGGCTTTTTGGCTTTGAGGAGTTCCACGGCGTGCCAGATTTGCTCGGAGGCATAGGCGCTGCCGCCGCCCGAGTTGATGCGTATCACCACGGCTTTCACGTCTTCGTCCTCTGCCAGTTCGTCGAAGTCCTCTACGAGCGTGCTGCCCACTATCTCATTGTCGCCGCCCATGAGCGAAGCCGTTCCGGCCTCGTCCACAATGTCGCCATAGGCGTAGTAGACGGCTATTTCGTCGCCCTTGTCCTTGCTGTCGCTTGCGGCAATCACGTCGGCGGTGCTTACGAGATGGAGGTTCTCCTGCTTGGCGAGCGTGCGCAGTTTGGCGCGTGCGCCGTCGATATAGGTGAGCGTGTCGACCAGTTTGTTAGCCACGAAATCTTTCGTTTCGGCAAAGCCGATGTAGTTGTCGGCCAGTTCTTTCATGCGCTCGGGCGTGAGTTTGCGGTCGGCAGCCACGTCGGCGCACATCGTGTTCCAGATGTCGTTGATGTAAGAGGTGACCTGCTCGCGGTTGGCGGGGCTCATTTCGGTCTGCGTGAAGGGTTCCACCGCACTCTTGTACGTGCCGACGCGGAACACCTGCATCTTCACGCCGATCTTCTCGAGCATCTCCTTGAAAAACATGGGCTGGGCTGCAAGTCCGTGCCAGTCCACCATGCCCGAGGGGTTGAGCATCACGGCATCGGCCGTGGCGGCGAGGTAGTAGCCCGCCTGCGTATAGGTGTCGGCATAGGCGGCGATAAACTT
The DNA here is from genome assembly GCA_004552155.1 of Bacteroidales bacterium. Lineage (GTDB taxonomy): Bacteria > Bacteroidota > Bacteroidia > Bacteroidales > Bacteroidaceae > Alloprevotella. The sequence goes on along the minus strand of SFPF01000025.1, from coordinate 19,806 downwards.
GCCCGACTTCTTAAAGTCGAGCAACGCCTTGTGGAGCTCTTCGAGCGAGGCAAAGTCCGAGGCGAGCGCGCCGCCGTCGAGGTAGATGCCGCTGATGTTCTTGTTGTCCTTGGCCAGTTTGATGGCTTTCAGGGTTTCGTCAAGGCCGAGCGTTGGGTCTGCGGCGTTGCCCATAAATTCGTCGAAAGGATTGGCCTCGGCGGCGCGTTCTTCCACTGTGGCATCGAGCGAGATGCGCAGCACGCTGCCTTTGTCGACGGAGGTGCTTGTTTGGCTTCCGCCGGCGGCAATCATGGCTGCCAGCATCACGAAGCTCATGAATGCGAAGAAGGCGAACACGCAGAGCGTGCCGAGCATCGACGCGAGGAGCATTTTGAAAAATTGTTTCATAGCTAAGGGGGAATTCTATAGACTCTATATATAATATTGTATATCGGGGAAAGGTTAAAGGTCAATGTCTACCTCCACCGGGCAATGGTCGGAACCGAAGATTTCCGTGTGTATGGCGGCGCTTCGGAGTTGCGGCTGCAAGCGGTTGGAGGCGAGGAAATAGTCGATGCGCCAGCCCGCGTTTTTCTCGCGTGCCTTGAAGCGGTACGACCACCAGGAATAAATCTCCTCCTTGTCGGGATAGAAATAGCGGAATGTGTCGGTGAAGCCCGCTTCGAGCAGGAGCGAGAACTTTTCGCGCTCCTCGTCGGTGAAGCCCGCGTTGCGGCGGTTGCTCTTCGGGTTTTTGAGGTCGATTTCTTGGTGGGCCACGTTCAGGTCGCCGCACACTACGACCGGTTTCCGCTCATCGAGCGATTTGAGATAGGCGCGGAAGTCGTCCTCCCACGCCATGCGGTAGTCCAGGCGGCGCGCGCGTCCCTCGTGGTCGTGCGCGTCGATGCCCAGCCCGCGCGCAACGCTCAGCGGCTTATGGCGCGTGAAGATAGCCGTGCCCGAATAGCCTTTTTTCTCGGCGTAGTCCCAGTAGGACTCGTAGCCGGGAAATTGCAGGTCTATTTGTCCCTCTTGCAGTTTGGTTTCCTGCAAGCAGAAGAAGTCGGCATCGAGTTTGTTGAATATGTCGCGGAAGCCCTTGCCTTCGCAGGCGCGGAGCCCGTTGACGTTCCAAGAAATGAATTTCATAAGAGGTGAGTTTATATCTTTTGCAAAGATTGTGCAAGCGAGCGCAATCAAATTTATTTGAATTGCCGAGCGTAGCCAATCTTATGCAAAAATAGCAATTTCTCTTGAACTATCACTTTTGCAAGGCAATAAACTCCCATTATCCTATATGATAGGCCGCAAAACGCTTGCAGCGGCCGCGCGGAGTGGGCGGCGCGGCGCGGTTTCCCCGGCAGGGCGCAGGCGCTTCGCGGCAGCAATTTTTTATTTTCTCGGAGATGTTTTTCACTATCTCCTTGATAAATTTTCCGCTCCTATAAGAAAGTTTTTGTTACAAAGTTTGTAACACGCGTTACAAACTTTGTAATATGTGTTAGAAACTTTGTAACATGTATTACAAACTTTGTAACAAACTTTTCCTTGCGTGATGGTGAAAAATATAAAGGGCTTAGGAAAAAATAGCTCCGAGATAGTGAAAAGTCTGAGGCGGCTCGTTGCGCGCTTCTGCGTGCAAGCGGCGGCGGCATGGCGAGACAATTCGCGCTAAAACCTCGGAGATCCCGATTTTAGTGCATAATCCCGCTTTTTCTTACTATAAAATGCAACGAGAATAAAAACATTGCTTAATTTTGCTTTCCGAGCAGATTTGCCCCAATAATGAAGATATGAACCAACAGCAAACTCCTGCAACGGAAGACGGACTGCTCTTCTCGCAGATAAAGCAAGTGCTCGACGATGCGCGACGCCATGTGGCCCGCACTGTCAATACCACTATGGTCAAAGCATATTGGCAGGTGGGGAAGTATATTGTGGAATACGAACAACAAGGAAAAGAGAGGGCAAAATATGGGAAAGGGGTGATTAAAAACCTTTCCGAACGCCTCATGAAGGAATACGGAAGCGGGTTCACGGTCACCAACTTAAAGATTATGAGGCAATTCTACCTCTTCTATCCAAAAGGTCACGCACTGCGTGACCAATTGAGTTGGACGCATTGGAGAGCATTGCTGACCGTGCAGAATGAAATCGCCCGCAACTATTATTTGCAGGAGTGCGTCGCTGCAAACTGGAGCACGCGCCAACTGGAACGCCAAATCAATACGATGTATTATGAGCGTATGCTGGCAAGCCGCGACAAAGATGCGGTAAAGGCAGAGATAGAGCAGTCTGCCCCAAAGGCCTTACAGCCCCGCGAAATTATCCACGACCCTTTTGTCCTTGAGTTTCTTGGAATTAAGCAGGGCGAACATTTTCTTGAAGGCGACCTTGAGCAGATGCTGATCAGTAAGTTGCAGCATTTTCTGCTGGAACTGGGGCGCGGCTATTCGTTCGTGGCGCGGCAGAAACGAATCACCTTGGGAGACAAGCATTTCTATATCGACCTCGTGTTTTACAACATTCCGGCGCGTTGCTACGTGTTGATTGACCTCAAAATGGACGAACTCACGCATCAGGATTTGGGGCAGATGCAGATGTATGTCAATTATTATACGCGCGAACTGATGAACCCCGGCGACAATCCGCCTGTCGGTATTGTGCTCTGCGCTGAAAAGAACGATGCCGTGGTGAAATACACGCTGCCGGAAGGAGAGCAGCAGATTTTTGCTGCCAAATACATGACATATCTCCCGACCGAGGAGGAAATCAAGCACCTGCTCTGCGAAGACAGCGCGGAGTATTATTGCACAAGATAAACCATGAAAGATACAACCTCAACATCTAACTTTGAGTTTTGCGATGAAGATGCGTCGCTGAATGTCGCCTTTGCCAGACGTTAGGTTGCATGTCCCCAAAGGCTCGGCCGAGGCTTACCGTAATGCTGAGTGGTGGAAAGCCCTCACGGTGGTTGAAGATTGAAGCCCGGATTTCGAAAAAAAATCATTGTAAAAATTGAATTTTGGGGGCGACGTTACAATATTATATATGTAACCTCTAAACACTAAAAACATGCACAACGAAGAAACGAACCAAAGCATCGAGACTTTTTGCGAGCGGCAAGGATTTGTGTTCCACGGCAGAGGGCGCGGGCGGTATGGAATATATCCTTATTGGACGTGGCAGGACAGTATTGAGTATATGCCTCAAACAGGCCACCTCAAAATAACGGCCTGCTGCGGCACCTATACGGGAACGGTGGAGAGCGTGGAGCATTTCCTCGCGCTCCAGAAAGCGATGCAGATAGACCCGGCCGAAATCAACAATCCCGAGCAGGCGCACAAGAATTCCCAACTTAGAATGGAGCGAAAGATGGAACTGGCCAATAGGATTGCTTCGAGAATAAGGCTACGCTATGGCTTTCGCCCCGAGAAATGCCTCCACATGGCTATGCAAGGAGATTGGTGGCACGCCACAAACCATCTTTCTCAAATGACCTCGAAGTTAGTGGACCGAGCAGCCGAGGCCGTGATCAGGGATATCGAGAGCAATAAGATAATGTAAGGACGTTTTTTGCGTTTATTAGTAGACGAGTTTACAAGTAAACGAGTAGACGAGACAAGTTACTCATGTAAAATATAATTAGCAAGACATCTCTGTCTTGTTTACTTGTTTACTAAAAATGTTGCTTAAAACAAAACTTTTATAGCAAATCGTTTGCATTTTGCATGGAATGTACTACATTTGCAAGCGAAAAGCAATTATCGCACCAATAGCATAGGCTTATTTATGGCACACAACGCACAGTTTTTCGGCTTTTACTTTTACTTTGCTCAGTAAAGCGAAGCGGGAAAGCGCGTGCCAAACATAACATTTGACCATACAACAATTCAGTCCCGCTTCCAACGAAGAAGCGGGACTTTTTGTTTGAAAAAGCACAGCATGAAAAAGATAGCCATCCAGGGCATTCGCGGTTCGTTCCACGACATTGCCGCCCATCAGTATTTCAAAGGAGAGGAGCTCAGGCTCGTGTGCTGCGACACGTTCGAGGACGTGTTCCGGCAGATGCGCATCGACAGCGCCTGCCTCGGTATGGTGGCGATTGAAAACACCATCGCCGGCAGCCTGCTCCACAACTACGAACTTCTGCGCGAGAGCGGCATGAGCATTGTGGGCGAACACAAGTTGCACGTAGAGCATAGCCTGATGTGTCTGCCCGAAGACACGGCCGACGACATACGCGAAATAAACTCCCACCCCGTGGCCCTTGCGCAGTGCCGCCGCTTCCTCTCGGAAAAGCGCGGGGTGAAACTCGTGGAAACCGACGACACGGCCGGAGCGGCGGAACAGATAGCCCGAGAGCAGCTGCGCGGGCACGCCGCCGTGTGCCACGCCGATGCGGCCGGCATCTACGGCCTGAAAGTCCTGGCGCGGGGCATTGAGGACAACAAGCACAACTTCACGCGCTTCCTCGTGCTGGCAGATCCCTGGCAGGCCGAAGCCGTGAGGCAGCAGGAAGAGGCCGACAAGAGCAGCATCGTCTTTGCCCTGCCCCACGAGGAAGGCTCGCTCTCGCAGGTGCTCAGCATTTTCAGTTTCTACAAGATCAACCTCACCAAAATCCAATCTTTGCCCATCATAGGCCATGAGTGGGAATACCTGTTTTATGTGGACGTGGTGTACAGCGACAGCCTACGCTTCCGGCAGAGCGTCGACGCGCTGCGCCCGCTGACCCGCGCGTTGAAGATTTTGGGAGAATATAAAGGCAAATAATTATGGACGCATTACGCAAACCCCAGCCCGCCGACCGCCTGAGCGGCGTGAGCGAATACTATTTTTCAAGAAAACTCAAGGAGGTGGCGCAGATGAGGGCGCAGGGCGCAGACATTATCTCGCTCGCCATAGGCAGCCCCGACCTGCCCTTCGACTGAAACGGTCGAAACGCTCTGTCGCGAGGCGAAACGCCCTGACGGGCACGGCTACCAGCCCACGATGGGCACGAAAGAACTGCGCACGGCCATGGCAGGATTCTACAGCCGCTGGTTCGGCGTGACGCTCGACCCCGACCGCGAAATCCAGCCGCTCATCGGTTCGAAAGAAGGCATCCTCCACGCCACGCTCGCGCTGGCCAATGTGGGCGACAAGGTGCTCGTGCCAAATCCCGGCTACCCCACTTACACCTCGCTCTCCAAACTGCTCGGTTGCGAGGTGGTGCCCTACGGCTTGCGCCCCGAAAACGGCTGGCAGCCCGACTTTGAAGAACTCGAACGCCTCACCGACGACAGCCGCGTGCGTATCCTGTGGATGAATTACCCGCACATGCCCACCGGCGCGGCGGCGCAGCGCACTACGTACGAGCGGGCGGTGGAACTGGCGCGGCGCAAAGGCTTTGTCGTTATCAACGACAATCCTTACAGCTTTATCCTCTCCAGCGAAAGGCTCAGCATTTTGCAAGTGCCGGGTGCAAAGGACTGCTGCATAGAACTCAACTCCATGAGCAAGAGCCACAACATGCCGGGCTGGCGCGTGGGCATGCTTGCCTCGAACGCCGAGTTTGTAAGTTGGGTGCTTAAAGTGAAGAGTAATATAGACTCGGGCACCTTCCGCGCTTTGCAGCTCGCAGCAGCCACGGCCTACGACAATGCCGATGCCTGGCACGAGGAACACAATATATATATATACGCGCGACGCCGCCGCTTGGCAGAAGCCATCATGGCTGCACTCGGCTGCACCTTCGACCCCGCGCAGGTGGGCATGTTCCTATGGGGACGTATCCCCGAAGGCATGGACAATGCCGAGCAGCTTACGGAGCGCGTGTTGCATGAGGCGCACGTGTTTCTCACGCCCGGTTTCATCTTTGGCAGCAATGGCGACCGCTACGTGCGCATCTCGCTTTGCGCCTCCGAAGAAAAACTCCAGGAAGCCTTGCAACGGATTAACGCTATTTGCAAATAATATCATTTCTACTCGTCTACTTGTTTACTTCTCTACTCGTCTACTAAATCACAAATAATATGGAACTCAATATTACTCCTTTATCGCTGCCCGGCATAGAGATGCAGCGTCCGCTAATTATAGCCGGCCCTTGCTCGGCCGAAACGGAAGAACAGGTAATGAATACAGCGTGCCAACTGGCAGGCAAGGGCGTGCGCATTTTTCGCGCAGGCATTTGGAAACCCCGTACCAAGCCCGGCGGTTTTGAGGGCGTGGGCGAACCGGGGCTGCCGTGGCTCACGCGGGTGAAGAAAGAAACCGGCATGCTCGTGGCAACCGAAGTGGCTACGCCGCAGCATGTCGAGGCTGCGCTCGCGGCAGAAGTGGATATCCTTTGGGTAGGTGCGCGCACCGTGGCCAATCCCTTCGCGATGCAGGCTCTTGCAGATGCCTTGAAAGGCATAGATGTGCCTGTGCTTGTGAAGAACCCCGTCAATCCCGACCTTGAACTTTGGATTGGCGGCATAGAACGCCTCAACGGCGCCCCATAGAATTGCGCCGCCGCATCCCCAATCTGCCTATCTTCTGCGACCCGAGCCATATCGGCGGCGTGCGTGAACTGATCGCCCCGCTTTGCCAGCAGGCCATGGACCTCGGTTTCGACGGCCTTATGGTGGAAAGCCATTGCACGCCCGACTGCGCTTGGAGCGACGCGAAGCAGCAGGTCACGCCCGACGTACTCGACTTTATCCTCTCAAAACTCGTGGTTCGCGAGCTTGCCCCCACGACGGAAAGCCTTGAAACCCTGCGTCGCCACATCGATGAAATCGACAACAACCTTATGGAACGACAGTATAAATTGGAGCACAACATGACCGTCGTGCAAACGCGTCGCTACAACGAAATCCTTGACAAGCGCGGCGCACAAGGCGTGCTCTGCGGCATGGCGCCCGAATTTGTGAAAAGCGTGTTTGAGGATATTCACGAAGAAAGCGTGCGCCAGCAAATTGAATTGATGAATAAGAAATAAATCAATAACTCCATGCGCATACTTATACTCGGAGCCGGCAAGATGGGCTCTTTCTTTACAGATATCCTTAGTTTCGACCACGAGACGGCGGTGTTCGACACCGACCCCAAGCGGTTGCGCTTCATGTACAACACGCAGCGGTTTACCGCCGAGGAAGAAATTAAGGAGTTTCGCCCCGAACTCGTGATCAACGCCGTGTCGCTCAAGCACACCTTAGACGCTTTCCGCCGTGTGCTGCCGCTCCTGCCGCAGGACTGCATCTTGAGTGACATTGCGTCCGTCAAGACGGGGCTGAAAGACTTTTACGAGGCCAGCGGCCGCCGCTACGCCCACCCGATGTTTGGTCCTACCTTTGCCAACCTCGGCGCGCTCCACGATGAGAACGCCGTGATTATCACCGAGGGCGACTATATGGGACGCATCTTCTTCCGCGACCTCTATAAGAACCGCCTCGGGCTGAACGTGTGTGAATACACCTTTGAGGAGCACGACGAAACGGTGGCCTATTCCCTGAGCATTCCCTTTGTTTCCACGTTCGTCTTCTCGGCAGTGATGAAGCATCAGGACGCGCCCGGCACAACCTTCAAGCGGCACCTGCGCATCGCCCGCGGCGTGCTCGGCGAGGATGACTGCCTCCTGCGCGAAATCCTTTTTAATCCTTACACCGTAGGGCAGGTGCGAAAGATTGGCAGCGAAATGGAAACGCTCGCCCACCTTATTGAGCAGAAGGACGAGGAAGGTCTCAACGCCTTTATCCGTCGCATTCGAAAAAATGTGTGCGAGGGTCTTTAGTGCGCTTCGACTTCTTTCACATGTTCCTTGGTCTCATCCTTGGCGCCTTCAAGTTCAAGTTTGCGGCAATTTATTTTTTATAAATCTTAAAATCTAAGATTGCCACGCTGCCCCTTTTCATGCTTCCCTATACGCAATTTTTTTTCCCGAAAAACTATTCATCTATTCATTCTGAGGCTTATCTTGTTGGTTTTCAAAACGGAACGGCTGAAGGATTTGCACGCCAAACCCTTCACAAACCTTTCACAAATCCTTCACAAGGGGTGAAACTTGATTTTATTGCTTTCTATATAATATAATGTCTGCAAATGCTGCGCAGTCCGCATATTTCTATAATTTTGCAGCAAGAAACAACTAACTACCAGTATGAAACGTCGCTTTTCCTTCTTTTTGCTTTTGCTCTTCGCCAGTTTTGCAACGTTTTCTTTGGCGCAGACGCGGCTGAAAGCGCCGCTGCAGTTTGTGTCGCCCGACAGCGTTTTGAGTTGGCAGTCAATAATTATAAGGAGACGGTTGCCAAGCAATTCAGCATTGTGGGTGGTGCGGGCGATTCCTTTGCCATTCCGCAGGGAGCGGCAGCTGCCGTGGCACTTTACCAGAATGCCTCGTTGCTGCTCATGACCGGCGACGCACGCCGTGCCGACGATATGGAACGCCTCGTATTCAACGCCCTGCTGCACACCATGGCCGACACCATTCAACCGCGCGGAACGAAGGATAGGCTCATGGCCAGTGAGGCTTTGCTCTCTGCGCCGGGCATGATGTACTGCACTGACAAGGAGGGCATCTACGCCAACTTTTTTCTGAATAGCACAACGCGCATCGCCACCGAGCAGTTTAGTATGATTGTGGACCAAAACACAGAGATGCCCTACGGCGAACGGGTGAAATTCCGTTTCCTCGGGTTGAGCAAGAAGCATTTGCCGTTTAAGTTCCGCCTGCGCATGCCTTTGTGGGCAACGCGCCAGCCGGGCGACGGGCAAAATTTCTGCTATGCCGGGAAAGAGCGCACCGCTCCTACGGTCTACGTAAACGGGCACGAGTGGGAGCAACCGACGATTGAGCGCGGCTATTTGGTGATTGAGCGCGAATGGCGCAGCGGCGACGAGGTGTTTGTGGATTTCCCGTTTGATGTGCAGCTGTTGCGCCGCCTCGATGTCGAGGGCAAGGTGCAGCGCGGTGAGGTGGCTTTGCAGGTGGGGCCTTTGGTATATGTCTGTCCCGAGAAATACGAAACGGCGTATTTCTCTGAAAGCGTGGCGAAGGATATTGTCGGTAAATTTAATGATTATGGCGTGCCGTATTTGAGTTTTAACCTTTACGACGCGACGGATGTGCCTGCCGATGCTTCGGCCCGCCCCGTGCCTGTGATTGTCGTGCCTTATATGCTGTGCAGCACGGCAGACGGCACGGCGTGGTGGCGGGAGTGCAAGTAAAATGTTTATGTGATATAAAAAAAGCCGGTCGATAAACAAATTTGTCTATCGACCGGCTTGTCGGAAAGAGGCGACTCGAACGCCCGACCCCTACGTCCCGAACGTAGTGCGCTACCAACTGCGCTACTTTCCGATAGTAATTACAAAAATCTCCTGTGGCGGGCGTTTTGCATAAAAAATTACTTCTTTTTTCTCTTCTTGCCAAATATAAGCGCAGAAATTTCATTTCCCGACAATCACGTCAATCACTGTTTTGGGTTGCGCGGGGTCGTTCGTGATGAGCAGCACGCGGCGGCGGCCCTTGAAATAGTGGCTGTTAGCGTTTACCGTGATTTTGATTTTCTCGCTCTCGCCCGGCATGATTTTCTGCTTGCCGATGCTCACGCCCAATCCCGGATTATATACTTGCAATGCACTGATAACGAGCGGCGTATTGCCATCGTTGCGCAGGGTGAGTTGCCCCGTCACGCGTTTCTTCTTGCCAAGCGGCGGCAGCGTGATGTGCGTAGAGTCTAAGCGGCAGATGGGCGCAAGTTTCTCGGAAGAGGGCGTGTCAATAAACTCGGGTAGTAGCGTGGCGCTTACGTTAATCTCGTTCTCGCGCTTCACGCGGTCGCCGGGAAATAGTGAGAGGTAGATGCTGGTTTGCGTCAGTCCCATGGCGGGCAGCATGTCGCTGTTGAGTTTCAGCACCACGCGTCCCGTGCGCCCGGGGCGTATCACTTGCGGCGATGCTTCTGCGATGAGGTAGCGCGGCAGGTGCATCAGGGAGGGGGCGTACGATTTTTTGCTGTTGTTATACACGTAAAGCGTCTTCTCGGGCAACTCTCCGCGATGCACGTCGTCGAACTCCACATCGTCGGTGTTTAGATAAATATCTCCTATCTGGTAAGGATAGTCTGCCGAAACGTCTGCGCCTTTGGTCATCGATACCTCGCCGCCAATGGTCACGTAATACGTCCGCTCCACATCGTCGGCGGCGTGCTCCTCGCCAGCCTCGGCGAAGCGCGCCGTGATGGCCACGTTCTTGTTGAAATGTCCCAAGAGTTCCGCGTCATAGCGCAGGGTAATGGTGCCCGTTGCACCGGGGTTGATGGTTGAAGTGGTCCACCGCGCGTCCGTGCAGCCGCAGTCGGGGTGAACGTCGGTGATGACGAGCGGGCGTGTGCTTTTGTTGGTCAGCGTGAACACAGCCTCGCGCGGCGTGTGCCAGAGCAGCGTGCCGAGTTCCTGCCGCGTGCCGGGAGCGAACTCCACTTGCGGTTGTGCATATATATATAATGTGGAGCAAAGGAAGGCTGAAAGGAATATGATGAAGCTTCGCATGGGATTGTATCTTTTACAGAATGGAATAATATCATTATCTTAGGTGCAAATTTAATAATTACGCCTCAAATGCCCAAACGCGGGCGGCGTGTCTTATGTGAAACACGCCGTTTTCGCCCGCCATCCGTTTCTCTGGGGACCGCTCGGAACTCAAAAAATATTTTAATAAAAACCATATTTTACAACCTCCTCATCCCGTGAGCGTTGAAAGGGCTTTCCTGTCCGTTTTGCCTATTTGCTGCTAAGAAAGGGGCAGATTTTGGAACTGCAAATGTTGGAAATATCAAAAAAAAAATGGAAATTTGCATTCCCAATAGCACACACTCTTTGCAGTTAACCTATTTAGTAAACAAGTAAACGAGTAGACAGGAAATTTTCGTGCAAGCGAGTGCAATAGAGCTTGCTCATATTGCCGAGCGCAGCCGAAAATCTCAAAGAAACAAGACAAGTTACTTATATATATTGTATAGCAAGACTTCTCTGTCTCGTATACTCGTTTACTTGTCTACTCGTCTACTAACAAAGAAACCTATAATCATTTTCGATGGCCGACACACCCGATCCTAAATGGCAGCTGTTTCTGGACTGCCTACGCAACCAAGTGTCGCCGCAAGATTTCAGCACTTGGTTCAGCGTTTTGAAGATGATACGGTTCGCCAATGGCGAACTGTTTGTCGGTGTGCCTAATCGCTTCTTCACAGCGCTTTGCTGGCGAGTTGAAAAGCGCGTTGGCGCAGGCTTACGGTCCGTCGGCGCGGCTGCACTATCAGGTTGTGAACCCCGAAGCCGGCGGCAACTCCGAACGCGAACGCGAACTGCAAGCGCGGGAAAATAAGCAGGAGGTCATTACGCCGCAGACGCGCCGCGTGCTGCCCCTCGACCCGAACCTCAACCCCTCATATACGTTCGACAACTTCCTTGAAGGCGAAGCCAACCGCCTTTCGCGCTCCGTGGGGCTTAACATATCCGAAAATCCCGGTCGCGGCAGCTTCAACCCCTTCTTCCTCTACGGACCTTCGGGCGTGGGAAAGACACATCTCGCCAATGCCATCGGCGTGCGCACCAAGCAACAGCACCCTGAGATGCGCGTGCTCTTCGTCTCGGCGCACGTGTTCAAGACGCAATACACGGAGTCGGTGCGCAAGAACACGCAAAACGATTTCATCAACTTCTATCAGACCATCGATGTCCTGATTATCGATCAGGAAATCACGACGGCCAAGACGCAGCTAGCATTTTTCCACATCTTCAACCATTTGCAGCAGAACAACCGGCAAATCGTCATCACCTGCGACCGCCCGCCCGTGCTCTTCGAGGGCATCGAGGAGCGCATGCTCACACGCTTCAAATGGGGCATGGTGGCAGAGATGGAACGCCCCGACGTGAAGTTGCGCCGCGACATCTTGCGCTCCAAAATCAAGCGCGACGGACTGACTTTCCCCGAAAACATGGTTTCGTTCATTGCCAAGAATGTGGAGAGCAGCGTGCGCGAACTGGAAGGCATCGTCAATTCCATCATGGCCTATTCCGTGGTGGACAACTGCGACATAGACCTCGCTCTGGCCGAGCGGGTAGTGGCCCGCGCCGTCAATCTGGAAAAGAAGCAGCTTACGGCCGACGACATCATACAGACTGTGGCGCAGCACTTCTCGCTCAAAGCGAAGGACCTTATCTCCAAGAGCCGCAAGCAGGCGATTGTGCGCGCTCGCCAACTTGCCATTTTCCTTTGCCATAAATACACCGACATGCCCTACCTGCAAATCGGGCAGCGGTTTGGCGGGCGCGACCATTCCACCATTATTTATTCTTGCAATCAAGTGACCAAGGACCTCTCTACCGTGAAGGACTATCGCCGCACCTTGGAAGAAATCGAGGCGAAACTGAAACGATAGACGCTCTCCCGGGCATAGATAAAAGAAAAAGGTTTGCAACGAAAGTTGCAAACCTTTTTCTTGTTGGGGTACCCGGACTCGAACCAGGAAAGACAGGACCAGAATCTGTAGTGTTGCCAATTACACCATACCCCAAACTTTCAATTATTCATCAGAACGCACCCCGTTCTGATTTTCGACTGCAAATTTACGGCAGTTTTCTGAAACTGCAAAGCCTTTCTGCGATTTTTTTAGAATTTCCTCGCACAAAAGTCGTTTTTCATTCTATTCCTGCTCCGTTAGCAGCGGGGTGCATCGGGCACAATTAGTGCGGAGATGACATAGCCCAGCGTCACGGGGATAAAGGCCGTGATGAAGCAGAGTAGCACCAGCGCGAGACGCACAATGGTAGGGTCGATGTCGAAATAGTCTGCCACGCCGCCGCAAATCCCGAAGATCTTGCGGTCGGTCGCGCTGCGGTAAAGTCGTTTTTGAACGGTCATGGTAGTTACTTTATGGTTTATAGCAAAACGCTCTTGACGGCGGGGATAATCGTGGCCACTTCGTCGATGAGCTGCTGGCGGGTGCTGCCCTCGGAGGTTACGAGCAGAATGGTGTCGTCGCCGGCAATGGTGCCCGCCACACTGGGCAAATGGTGGCTGTCGATGTCGGAGGCAAGGCCGGCTGCATAGCCCGAGCGCGTGTGGAGCACGGCGAGCGAGCCTGAAAAGGTGATTTGTGTAAATCCGCTGTTGCGCAGAAATTCGGGAATGATTTTCGGCTCCACTACATGGCTATAAAGCGTGCTCTGCGGCAACACATAGCGGTAACCGTTGCGGTCGAGCGTCTTCACAGCATGGAGTTTGGTCAAATCTCGCGAGAGGGTGGCCTGCGTCACCTCAACTCCGTGCTTGCGGAGTTCTGCCAAGATCTCCTCCTGACCGGCCAATGCCTGATTTTCCAGTATGACGCGCAACAGCTCTAAGCGTTGGTTTCGTTTGTTCATGGTATAAGTTAGGGTTGTCTTTATTATGCAAATGCAAATATACAATATTCTCCAACAAAATGCGCATATATGAAAAAGTTTCACGCTGCTATTTCTTATTATCTGCCTGATATTTTTCACTATCCGCCTAATATTTTTTACTATCCTATATGACAGTTTTTATTACAAAGTTTGTAACAAGCGTTACAAACTTTGTAACACATGTTAGAAACTTTGTAATACATATTACAAACTTTGTAACAAACTTTTTCTGCGCAGAGCGTGAAAAATGTGAGGCAGATAGGAAAAAATTCCTCGGAGGAAATGAAAAATATCTTGGTGAAAATGAAGGCCGGATAGTATACAGGAAGAGCCTTGTTATAAGTGCGGTTTACGGGTTAGGGGCGGGCTGAAATTACAGCCCGCCCAAAATAAACGAGGGTGCGCCAATATGGCACACCCTCGTGGAATGGGGCTGGGCAAACGTTGCCGATGCCCGTATTTATGTTTTTCAGAAAGGCTTTTTACTTATCCTTTTTCCCAAATACGGAGAAATGGACGTAGCGCTTGGGGTGCGCTTTGAGGTCAATCATCAGAGAGTCGGCGTGGGCAAGGGTAGCATCGAGGTTTTCGTAGACGCTACGGTCGTTGAGGAAGAGGCCGAGCGTATTGTCCTTGCTGCTCATCTTCGTGTCGAGTTTGCCGATGAGCTGCTGCGCACTGTCGAGCGTCTGGTTTACGCTGCTCATCGTCGCTGCTACGTCCACGTCGGCCAGACGTGCCGACAGCGTTTCGAGGTTTGCGCTGGCGCGGTTGAAGCGTCCGAGCATTTGCGTCATGGCTTCGGCGTTGGCGAGCGTGTGCTTCAAGGCGGGGTCGCCCGTGAGGCGGTTGAGGTTGTCCATAATGGAGTCGAGCTTCGGCAGCATTTTCTCAATGGCGGGCAACAGGTCTTCGGCCTTCGTCATCAGTCCCTGCTTGAACGCGCCGCCGATTGTATCGCCGGGGGCGAGGTTGTCCGTTGGGTTGGGACCGAGCACGAGGCTCATGCGCACGCCGCCCATCAGTTCCGCTTCCAGTTCGGCGCGGGTGCCGTTGGGAATACGCATGTCGTCGTCTACCTCAATGCCCACCACCACGTGCTCGCCGCGCTCGTAGTCGTAGTCGATGGTGCGCACGATGCCCACGGGGTAGCCGTTGGCAAACACGGAGTTCGACACCACGAGGCCGTTGATGTCCTTAAACTTCACGAAGTAGGTCTGCGTGCTTTGGAACACGTTGATACCTTTCAAAAAGTTCAGGCCGACGAAGAGCAAAACGATTGCCACGATGGCCGTGAGGGCTATTTTCACCTCTTTGGTAAAGTATTTCATAATCTGCAAAATTGAGTTGCTGTTGTTGTGTTATTTCCCTTTCGCCATGTTTCGTGCGGCGTTGAGGTCGATGCGCTCGCCACCCAGGAACGCCACGATGAAGCAGCCGGGGAAGAGTACGGAGAGCTTCTTTTGCTTGCTGCGCATCTCTGCATAGCTGGCGGAACTGCCGCAGGTGTATTTGTAGAAATTGCCGTCGCGGTAGCAATCTATCGGCGATTGCTTCTTGAAGCGTGGCGACGAGGCGGGGAGTTTCGTGCTTGAAACGAGAATTTGCACCTTGAAGACGGGGTGGTTCTCGGCGACAGGTTCGCTCGGAGCGGACACTTCGCCTGCTTGCTCCTTGCTGGTATCGGGCGTATGCAATATGCCCTTACTTTTCTCGGAAGGCGCAGTTGCGTCGGGCGTTTCGGCAGGTTTGGTGTCCGGCTGTGCGGGAACGGGCTGCACGGGCGGTTCTGCCGGTTTGGGCGTTTCCTTGGCGGGTGCCGGCGCATCGTCTTTAGGCTCTGCGGGCAGAGGGGCTACTGGTGCGGCCGCTTTGTCGTGCTGCTTGCGGTAGGGATGAAGCCGTTGTAGATGCTGCGGCTCAGTTCGCGCACGCCCCGGTCGGAAGTCAGGTAACTCTCTTCCTGCGGCGTGCTGATGAAACCCAGTTCGGTGAGCACGGCGGGCATCGTGGTGTTGCGCAGCACGAGGAAGCCCGCCTGATGCACGCCCTTATTCTGTCGGCCTGCTGCAGCGTAGTTCTTCTGGATTTGCCGCGCCAGTTCTACGCTCTGCTTCATGTAGCGGTCCTGCATAAACTCGAAAATCACGTAACTCTCGGCCTTGCTCGGGTCGAAGCCCTCGTAAGTGGTCTTATAGTCGCTTTCGTAGGTGATGACCGAGTTTTCTCGCTTCGCTACTTCGAGGTTGGCGGCCGCGCGGGCGATACCGAGCGTGTAGGTCTCGGAGCCATAGGCGATTTTGCCGCCGGGCAGCGCGTTGGTGTGTATGGAAATGAAGAGGTCGGCCTTGTTGCTGTTGGCGATGTCGGCGCGGCGCTGCAAAGGAATGAAGACATCCTTCTTGCGCGTGTACACCACTTTCACGTCGGGGCAGTTGTTCTCCACGAGTTTGCCGAAAGCGAGTGCAACGTTGAGGTTGATATTCTTCTCCTTGCCATATTTGCCGCAGGCGCCGGCGTCGTGTCCGCCGTGGCCCGCGTCGATGACGAGCGTAAACCTCTTTTTCTCGCCGCCGCCGGTTGCAAAGAGCGAGGTGGCGAGGCAAGTGCAGAGCAGCAGCAAATATGTGCGGAAATACTGGTACATTATATCTCTAAACTCGGGCAAAGTTACAAGTTTCCTACGTGAAAAGCAAAAAAAACGCCTTTCCGTGCGCAGAGAGCACACGAAAAGGCGGAAAATAAAACGCAGAAAGGGAATTTTAGGACGATTTCAGATAAGAATTGCCCTAATGTCCCATTGACTATTTCTTATACACTAATTTATTGTCTATAATATAGATGCCCTTTTGAGGGTTACTGACGCGGCGGCCGCTAAGGTCGTAGGCCTTTCCTTCAGCCGTGGGTGCGGCGGTCAGTTCGCGAATGCCGCTTTCCGTGCCGTCCTTGCAGGCGAAAAAGATGCGGAGCGTAGAGCCGGCGTCCTGGCCGCCCGTCCAAAAGGCGAGCTTGCTGTCGCGATTATTCACCTTGTTGGCTTCATAGCCGTCCTCGTACATGTAAGCGTAGGCGTTGCCCGTCGATCCGAGGCTGTTGGAGTCCATAAAGCGCCACGTGGCGGTGTAGCCGGTGGGCAGGTTGCTTTTCTCCTTCATCACAGGATAGGACGTGCCGCCCGTCGTGCCGGTCATCGTAGTGGGCGCGGCGAGCACTTTCGTAGGGCCTGCCTGCTTGTTGTAAAGGTTGTAGCCAACGTTTTCGTTGCCCGTGAAGCACCACAGGTGGGCGGGATTTTCAATGTCGATTTCCGAATTGTTGAGCGCGATGTAAGAGGCACTGCCGTTATCGGCCAGCACATAACCGTCTGTACCGATTTGAATGGTGTACCAGGAAGTGGTGTCGGCAAAAGCCTCATCGGTTACAATGGTCGTGATGTAGCGGGTCGGCTCGTGGTACGTGCCCTGTTCGATGAAGAGGCCCTCAATCTCGACCGTGCCGTCCATGCATTCTGCGGGAATGGTAAATTCGTCGCTCTCGTTGAAGAGCGCGCGGCTGTAGCGCACTTTCTTCCACTGCACGTTGCCGTTTACAAGGCTGTCGCCGCTGAGGTTGTAGCCGTGCTTCACGATGATGCCGGCGTATTCAAAGCCGTTCTCGGGGTTCATCTTGATGGTGAAGGGCTGCCCGAAGGGTGCCTGGAAGCTGTTGAGCTTCTGTCCGTCGGCCGTGAGCACTTCGCCGTTGCGGTTGGCATCGCTCACGGAGCAGTAGTCGCCGTGGACGTTGAGGAGAATGTCCACAATGTTGCCGCCGTTGGCGGTGATGAGCTGGTCGGGGGCGGGGTTGCCGCCGGCGTCTGCGCTGTTCCAGTCCACCTTGAGCACGTCTCGGGCAGCGCCGGTGAGGGCTACGCCGTTAGAGTTCTTTCCCGAATCGTTTGTACCGTAATACGAATAGGCCATCAGTTCGCTGTCCTCGGGGCGCGTGTAGTCGTCGTTCACCTTAGCCTCGAACTTACCGTTGCTGTTGCGGTCGATGTACACATATCCGTGCATCCAAGAACCCGAGTAAGAGAAGTTTGTGGTAATGGTCTGTCCGGCCTTTGCGCAGAACATCTTTTCTGTCATATCAGAGTAAACGCGCTTGGGCGAGGTGGGCAGCGTGAATGACACGGGCGTCTCGCTGTCTGCTTTAAGCGAGAAGGAGTTAAGCCAACGGTCGTTACGCGTGGGTGCCTGGCCCTTGTCGAAGTTCACGGGATAAGTGTCGTAAGAGATGCTTACCGTGGGGTCGTCGTTGATTTCGATTTTGTCGATATAGCACACCTCGTCGGCGATGTAGGCGTGGGGCGATTCGCAGTCGGGCACAATGACGAGGCTGCCTATGTCGATGCCGCCGTTGCCCTTAATAGCGAGCACTACTTCCTGCCAGCGGTTGGCGGGCACGTTGGAAGTGGTCATGGCCCAGAACTGCTCCGTGTCGGGCGACTGCCCGGCGCGGTCGCGGCGCTTGCCGAGACCCACCACCATGACGCGGCCGGCGTAGGGGCGGTTGATGAGCAGGTGGATATACTTGGTCGTGGGCGTGAGCTCGAAGGGCTCTTTCAGATTGACGCGCACGCCGAAGGTGTTGCTGCCGAAGCGCGAACGCTGCACGGCAAGGATTTTAGCGGAGGGGTTGGGGGCCGTGCCGAGGATTTCCTCAACTTGATTGAGGTGGTTGTCGATAACGGCGTAGTTGCCTTGCAGCGCGCCGGTGCGGAAGGGCGAGGCTTCCCAAGTGTCGTAGACTCCGAGCGAGGCATAGTCCTCAGTGTCGAAAGTAATGGTCTGAGCCAAGGCAGGCAGGGGCAGGAGTGCCGCGAGTGCCATTATATGCTTGAGTTTCATGGTTGTTGCTTTTTTGAAAGATGATATTTTATAGAAGTCAATATTTTCTATAGAGACAATCTTATATTAATAAACGCCTATCTTGCTCAGCAGCGGGCAGGCGCGGCTGTCGCTGATGGTGATGCGCAGGGCTTTGGCCTCGTAGCCGCTTCCGTAGCTCGAGGAGGTGCTGCCGTTGAGCGGAATGATGCGTTTGTAGCCCACGGTAGTGGTTTGCACGCTGGTGGCTCTCTGCGTCCAAGACGTGCCGTTGGCGGAAGTCTCAATCTTGAAACCCTTCACGCGCTGCCCCTTGGCAATATATTCCATAAGTTCCACGTAGCGAATGGTCTGCGGCGTGTCCCAAGTGAGGGTAATCGTAGCAGAAGTCGTGCCATCGTTGGTTGCCCAATAAGTTTCCTTATTGCCGTCGATGAGGTTGGCGGCTTCGTAGTTGCGGGCTGCGCCTGCGGTGCGCGTTTCGCTCACTTCAATAGTAGCGTTCTTGGCGAGGTCGTTGCCGAGTCGTGCTTTGATGAGGTCGCCCATGCCTTTGAGCGCGTTCACCGAAGCATCGGGCAGCACGCCGGCCTTGTTGGGCGGAATGTTGAGAATGAGCGTGGCGTTGCGTCCCACGGTTTCGAGATACATCTGGAAGAGGCGCTCGGGCGTGAGGGGCGCTTCGCCGTCGTGGTAGAACCAGCCCCGATTAGTAGCCTTGGCGTCGCTCTCGCCGGGCAGCCAGAACCAGCCGCCTTCCGTGCCGTACATGCCGTTGTTCTCGCCCGCATAGTCGCGGTTCTCGGTGCTCCAGTTGGTTTCGCCTGCCCAGCCGGCTTCGTTGCCGATCCAGCGGGCTTCGCCGCCCACGCCCCAAAGCACGCAGTCGGGGCAAACCTTATGCACGCTGTCGCGGAGGTTGGGCACGTCGTAGTAAGTGGAGCGGTCCACGTTGACCGTCGTGTTGCGGCCGCCATAGTAGCCCGAGCCGCCGTTAGCACCGTCGAACCACATCTCGAACTGGTCGGTGCCATATTGCGCCAACTCGGCGCACTGCTTCAAAAAGACGTCCTTTACATATTTATCCGTTCCGTAGTGTACGCTGTTGCGGTCCCACGGAGAGATGTAGAAGCCGTATTTCATGCCGAGTTCCTTTGCTGCAGCGGCGAAATCGCGGGGAATGTTGGTGTTGCGTCCGAAGTCGTTGCCGGAGGCTGTCACGTTGTGCGTGGTCGTTTCCGTGGGCCAGAGGCAGAAGCCGTCGTGGTGCTTCACCACGGCGATACCGCCGAATATGACCAACTGCTGGCGGACCGGAAGGATTACGAGGAGCTGTACCAGAAGCTGGTAAAGCTCTACAAGGACGGCGGCCTGGTGGCCGAGCAGTCCGGCACCCTGGAAACCCTGGTATCCCTGGACGACCTGACCGTAGGCACCGATCCTTTGACGGACACCGCCCTGGCCACCCTTGACCCCGGCGAAAGCATGACCGTCACCGTCTCTGTGGACGAGACGGACATTCTGTCCCTGAAAG
>SFPF01000142.1 GCA_004552155.1 Bacteroidales bacterium | reverse complement strand
CACAGCGGTCGCAGCCGTAAAAACAGCCGCGCATCTCTGCCCCAAGTTCTTTGGGCAGTGCGCCGCGATGCTCAATCGTGAGATACGACAGGCAGCGGCGTGCATCGAGTCTGCCGTCGCCGAGCAAAGCCCCGCCGGGACAGGCATCGAGACAGGCGCGGCACGTGCCGCAACGGTTCGGCGCAGGGCGGTCATAAACGTCTGCCTCATCGCACAGCACGAGTTCGCCCAGCACGAAATAACTGCCCTCGCCGGGAATGATAATCTGGCTGTTGCGCCCGCGCCAGCCGATGCCCGCCTGCTCTGCCCAATATTTCTCGTCGATAGGCGCGGTGTCGGCAAAAGCGCGTCCGTCGCGCCCCTCTTCGAGTGAGAGCAGCGCCAGCATCTGCCGCAGGCGGTCTTTCACCGCCTCGTGATAGTCGCGCCCGTAGGCATAGCGTGCCAAATGCCACTCCGGCGCCACGCTCACAATCGTCCGCGCACCCTCGACCAAAAGCCTTGGGTCGAGCCGTTTCTCCACATTGCGGGCCAGATAGTCCATCTCGCCGTGGCAACCCTCTGCCAGCCATGCCCGCAACTCTGCGGCACGCTGCCCGCTCACGGCCGTGGCGCGCGCAATGCCGCAGCGGTCGAAGCCCACGGCAACGGCGGCGGATTTTATGTCTGCGGAAGATAGCATAATAACTTTTTCAATACGAAAACGGCCTTGCGCCCGCCCTGGTACGGGGAGCGCAAGGCCTTATTGTTTTTTATATAAGATATACCTGACATCACTCTCTTCCAGCACGCTTGCGCGCGGTGTGGTCGAGAATGGTTTTGCGCATGCGCATCGACTTGGGCGTTACCTCTACATACTCGTCCTCCTTGATGTATTCGAGGGCTTCTTCGAGCGAGAAGATGATGGGCGGCACGATACGCGCCTTCTCGTCGGCGCCCGAAGCGCGCATGTTGGTGAGTTGCTTGGCCTTCGTAACGTTGATAACGAGGTCCTTCTCGTGCACATGCTCTCCCACTACCTGCCCGGCGTACACCTCGTCCTGCGGAGAGATGAAGAAGCGGCCGCGGTCTTGCAGGTGGTCAATGGCGTAGGCATAGGCCGTGCCGCCTTCGAGCGCGATGAGCGAGCCGTTGGAGCGGCGCTGTATGTCGCCTTTATAGGGCTGATATTCCTTGTAACGGTGCGCCATGATGGCCTCGCCCTGACTGGCGGTAAGCACGTTGGTGCGCAAGCCGATGATGCCGCGCGAGGGAATGTTGAACTCTATGTCCACACGGTCGCCGAGGGTAATCATTGAGGTCATCTCGCCCTTGCGGCGCGTCACCATATCGATCATCTTTGAGGCAAACTCTTCGGGCACGTTGATGGTGAGTTCTTCAATCGGCTCGCAACGCTCGCCGTCGATTTCCTTATAGATCACCTGCGGCTGCCCCACCTGCAACTCGTAGCCTTCGCGGCGCATCGTCTCGATGAGGATAGAGAGGTGCAGCACGCCGCGCCCGGATACAATCCAGCGGTCTGCGCCCTCGGTTTTCTCCACGCGCAGGGCGAGGTCCTTTTCAAGTTCTTTTTCGAGGCGGTCGTTGATGTGGCGCGAGGTGCAATATTTGCCCTCTTTGCCGAAGAAGGGGGAGTCGTTGATGGTGAAGAGCATCGACATCGTAGGCTCGTCGATGGCAATCGTGGGCAGCGGCTCGGGATTTTCAAAATCGCAAATTGTGTCGCCGATTTCGAAATTCTCCAATCCCACCACGGCGCAGATGTCGCCCGACTCCACGCCGTCGGTCTTCTGCCGCGCCATGCCCTCGAAGGTATGCACCTCCTTGATTTTCGTTTTCTCAAACGTGCCGTCGCGGTGGGCGATGGTGCAGTTCATGCCTTCGGAAATGCGTCCGCGATGCACGCGCCCCACGGCGATACGCCCCGTGTAGTTGGAATAGTCCAGCGAGGTGATGAGCATCTGCGGCGTACCTTCGAGTTGCGTGGGGGCGGGAATGGCCTCAACTATTTTGTCAAGAAGATAGTCAATGTTTTCGGTAGGCTTATTAAAATCCTCGCTCATCCAGCCGTTCTTGGCTGAACCGTACACCACGGGGAAATCGAGCTGCTCCTCCGTTGCATCGAGGTCGCACATGAGGTCGAACACCATTTCGTAAACTTCCTCGGGGCGGCAGTTGGGCTTGTCCACCTTGTTCACCACCACGATGGGCTTCAACCCGATTTGCAGGGCCTTTTGCAGCACGAAGCGCGTTTGCGGCATCGGGCCTTCGAAGGCATCGACGAGCAGCAGGCAGCCGTCGGCCATATTGAGCACGCGCTCCACCTCACCGCCGAAGTCGGAGTGTCCCGGGGTGTCTATGATGTTGATTTTAGTGCCTTTATAGTCAATTGAAACGTTCTTGGAGAGAATTGTGATGCCTCGTTCGCGTTCGAGGTCGTTGTTATCCAAAATGAGTTCTCCCGCGTTTTGATTTTTTCTGAACAGATTGCCCGCGAGCAGCATCTTGTCTACCAGCGTAGTCTTGCCGTGGTCCACGTGGGCGATGATAGCAATGTTGCGAATGTCTTGCATATATGATAATACCTAAAAAACGATGCAAAGTTACTGCAACAAGCGCGAAGAGCAAAGAGAAAAGGCAGAAAATGAACGTTAGAACGTCCTACTCCCTGCCTATCCGCTCCGCGTTTTAAGGCAGATATTTTTTGCTATCCGCAAGAAAAATTATCCTAAGCCCGTGATAGTTTTCATTATCTGCGCAGAAAAAGTTTATTACAAAGTTTCTAATACATGTTACAAACTTTGTAACACATGTTAGAAAGTTTGTAATACATGTTACAAAGTTTGTAACAAAAACTATCTTATATGAGCGTAAAAATTATCTTGCGGATAATGAAAACTATCTTGCGGATAGTGGTGCTTGAAACGGGCTATGCCGAGCGCAGCCGAAAATATTAAGAAATATTGCCGAGCGCAGCCAAAAATATTGAATTAGTGAAAATTCGTGGGCCATAAAAACCAACGTTGTGTAAGGCGAGCGTGAAATTATGCGTTAAGTGCCTGGAAGGCACTACAGAGCGTAGCGATAGTAACCGGGGACGAAGTCCTCGGATGGTCAATGCGTGAACGAGGTGCCTGGAAGGCACTACGCCTGTGGCGATGCTTATAGTGCAAGTCCTGTGGCGTAGTGCCTTCCAGGCACATCGTGCACTTCGCGCTTATCCGAGGACTTCGTCCCCGGTTACTATCGCTACGCTCTGTAGTGCCTTCCAGGCACAAACGTTGCATGTATACAAACCTATTTCAGGACAAGA
>SFPF01000024.1 GCA_004552155.1 Bacteroidales bacterium | reverse complement strand
CCGTATGCCTTGCCTTTGCCCGTCTTTTGCATAAGATAGGTAAACTTGCGTCATTGCTCCTTCCGCTTTTAATCTATGCCGCTTGCGGAGGCGGCGCGTCCGTAAACCCTTATTCCGAAGCCGAGCGCAAGGCCATCGACAGCGTGCTGCTTTCCAATCGCGACTGCGACACGCTCTTGGCGGCGGCGCAGCAGTATGCCGCCGAAGGCAATGCTTATGGCGAAATGGCGGCCTACCGCGAACTGGGCAAGCGTTACCGCGAAGAGAGCCGTTTCGCCGAAGCCATCGAAGCGCACAAGCAGGGACTGCAACGCGCCGTGGAGCAGTGCGACACCATTCAAATCATTCAGGCACTCAACAACATTGGTACTAACTTCCGCCGCATGGGTATCCTCGACGAGGCCTCTTCCTACCATTATCAGGCACTGGCTTACAGTGATGCTTATAGCGACAAGGAGAGTTTTGCCGCCTGGGCAGCGCGCTCGGACAGGCCATCAACTGCGCCAATATCGGCGCACTCTTCGAGGCAGATGGCAGGCTCGACTCCGCAAAATATTATTACGTCCGCTCCATGCAGTTCAACCGCGAGGCAAACTCCCCGCTCGGAATCTCTCTTTGCCACACCCACTTCGGGCGGCTCTACGAACAAGAGCACCGCCTCGACAGCGCAGCCGCGTCGTATCGCCGCGCCTACGACCTCATGACGCAGAAAGGCGACGCCTGGCACTGGCTCGAAGCCTGTCTCGCACTCGCCCGCGTGAATGTGGAGAAAGGAGATTTGACCCGCGCTGCCGTCTATCTCGACAGCGCCAGGCACACCGCCGAGGCTATGCCGTCGCTTGAGCATCTCGCCGAGGCTTATCGCCTTGAATACCTCCTCCATGACCGCCAGGGCGACAGCCGCGCCGCCCTCGCCTGTTTCGTAAAGAGCCAGCAATATGCCGACAGCGTGCAGAGCGAGAAAAACATGAACCATATGCAGAATGTGCGCATCAACTACGAGCGCGAGCGCAAGCAAAGCGAGATGGAGCTCATGCGGCTAAACTACGAGAAAGAGGAAACCATCCGCACTGTCACGCTCATCTGCTTCATCATTGCGTTTCTCCTCGCCTGCACCGCCATCGGCTTCCTGCTCTATGCCGGCAGGATGCGTGCCCGGCAGCAGAAGATTATGAAAGAGACGGAGCAGATGCGCACCAATTTCTTCACCAACATCACCCACGAGTTCCGCACGCCCCTCACCATTATCCACTCCGCCGCCGGTGAGGTGATGCGCCTCGCCCCGCCCGATAGCGAAATCCATAGCGATGCCGCCGCCATTGTGCGTAGCGAACAGGGGTTGCTGCGGCTCATCAACCAAATCCTCGACATTGCCAAGATGACCGCCGGCGCATCCATGCAGCAACCTGCTTGGAAGCATGGCGACGTTGTGCCGCTGATTAGGAGCATTGCCGAAAGCCACGCTACCATTGCCGCCACTGCTGGTATCACGCTCGCCTTTGAACCGCAAGAAAAGCAAGTACTCATGGACTACGTGGGCGACTACGTGCAGAAAATTGTACAAAACCTCCTCTCCAACGCCATCAAGTTTACCGCCCCCGGCGGCGAGATACACCTGTCCGCTAGCACCGACGGGCGCAACTTCGTGCTCCGCGTGAGCGATACGGGCATCGGTTTTACCCCTGAGCAGAAGGAGCACATCTTTAAGCCTTTCTATCAGGTTTCCAACGACACGCAGGGCATCGGCACAGGCATCGGGCTTTCCCTCGTGAGCCTTTCGGTGGAGAAGATGAAAGGCACGATTGAGGTGCACTCCGCACCCGGCGAGGGCAGCGTGTTCACCGTCATCCTGCCCATTGTGGCCAAGGGTGAGGTTATTTCAACGTACGAGCCCGACCCAGTTCCCGAACCGCTCCCCGTTGCGGAGGCAGGCGAGGCAGCGATAGAACTAACCGCCGACGATGGCGATGTCGACGCCTCCGACGGCACGCACGTCCTCATTGTGGAAGACACGCCCGAGGTGGCGCGCTACATGAAGCGCCAATTTCCCGCCGATGCCGGCTATCGCTTCCACTTTGCCACCGATGGCGAAGAAGCCCTCGAAAAGGCGCGGCAGTTGGTGCCCGACCTCATCATCACCGACGTGATGATGCCCCGCATGGACGGCTTCGAACTGTGTCGCCGCGTGCGTGCCGACGAACTGATCTGTCACGTTCCTGTTATCATGGTTACTGCCCGCGCCACCCACGAAGACCGTTTGCAGGGATTGCAGGCAGGCGCGGATGCCTATCTCGAAAAGCCCTTTCACGCCGACGAACTCACCCTGCGCGCCTCCAAACTCCTTGAGCAGCGCGAGCTGCTGCGACGCAAGTATTCCGAGGCCGTGGCAAGCGGCGGCGAGGTGCAGAGCGCGGTGCAGAGCGAAGGCGACAAAGCCTTTATAGAAAAGGTGACCGATGCCGTCCGCACCGCCATAAGCAGCGGCAAGGGCAGGATTGACTACGACGCCCTCGCCTACGCCCTTTGCCTCTCCCGCGCCCAGCTCAACCGCAAGGTCAAGGCCGTCACAGGTTGCACTACCACCGACTTTATTCTCCAAATCCGCATCGCCATGGCGAAGCAATACCTCAACTGCTCCAACCTCTCTATTTGGGAAATTGCCCTGCGTTGCGGCATGGACAGCGACAGCTATTTCTGCACCCTCTTTAAAAAGTGCACGGGCATGACGCCGCTACAATATAAGAATAGGGAGAAATAAACCGCAGTTCCTTTTCGGTATTGCCAAGAAAAAACAGGATGCGCCGTTATGGGTGCATCCTGTTTCGTGTTTATATTACCAATATCCCTGTTCTTCTTTGCCGCCGTCGGCTGCGTCGGTCCAGTCTTCTTCATACCAGCCTTTCTGCTGTGTCCACTGCTCGGCCTGCTGGCCGCCGTCGATTGTGATGCTCATGGCCAATACCTGCTCGGCATGGATATCGAATGCCCGAAAGGTGGGGGAAATATATTGTTTTTTCATGGCTATGTCTATTTTGAGGAATTTATAAAACTCATTTTACCAGCACTTTCTTGCCGTTCTTGATATACAGTCCCTTGCCCGGCGTTGCGATGCGGCGGCCGCTGAGGTCGTAGTACACGTCGGCTGCACTCTGAGCGGTTTCGATGTGCGAGATGCCCGTTTCAGTTCCCTCGTCAAATACGAGCGTGAAGGCGTTCACGCCGCCGCCCACGGCAGGCAGATAAGCCCTGTTGGCTTTGAGCTTCGTGGCAGAGGGGTGATAGAAGCCCACTACGCCACCCACTGCGCCAAGCGTGTAGTAATCGTCGGAGGTGATGCCTTCGAGCAACTTGTTCGTGCCTTGCAGCACGTTGTTTTCAATCGGGGTGACGGCGGCTTCGGCAATCGAGAGCGTATAGGTGTCGGCCGTGCCTTTGAGCACTACGCCCTGATTGGCAGGCACTACTGTGGCCTGCTCCATCTTCAGCGCACCGCCTTCCTTGGCTTTGCCGTAATAGGCTTCCAGGCCGCTGGCGGGCAGCGTGGCGTCGAAGGGCAGGTAGAGGCTTGCCCAGTAGTCCGTGCCGGCGGCGTTGAGCGCCACCTCGAACGTGCTGACGGGCAGCAAATACCAGGCTGAGGCGGAGTTTGCGCCGCTCTCCCAGTTGGAGAGGGTGTAGCCGTTGCTCGTATAGTTTTCGGCAAACATGCAGTTCTCGTTGTCCGTGCCGTAGTGGTGGATCTTAAACTGATGGTTGGCGGCGGCATAGGGCACAAGTTCGAGTTCATCGCCCGTATCGGCCATCTTCAAGCGGCCGTTGGTTTCGTTCGTCACGCCGCCCACGTATTGCGCCGCATTGGGATTATAGAGCGTGTACACGCCTTCTGTGTCCGTGGCCTTGAATTGCCAGATTTGCCCGATGTTCTGCTCCGAAGCCTCGGCGCAGACGGGGCGCAGCATCTTGTTGGCACTGTTGCCTCCGTCGAAGTATTGCATGCCGTCGAAAGTAAGCGTGTTTTTCGTGGCTGCGCCATACCCCGTAGTACCCGCATTTTTAGGCGATACGCAGATGATGCGGTAGTAGCTGTTCACGTCGAACGTCACGGGCTTTACGGTCTTTGCCTCGGCGATGGTCGTTGCAGCAGCTGCGGCAGCCTTTGCCTCGGCGGTGTAGCAGTTCACGTAGTTGCCCTCCGTGGCGGCGGCCACCGCTGCGTGCCAGTCGGCAAGCATCGTCTCTTCCGTCGGAGCGGCTACTACGGCAAACTTAGAGCCGCCGTCGCCGATGTTGCTCGTGCTGCGCCACACGTAAAGGTCGGTTACATTATTGTTGCTGTAATTGCTGATATAGGTATTCTCGGCACCTTTCAGTTGGAAATAGTAGTCCGTGCCGTTCTGCACGAGGGCGAAGCGGCTTGTGCCGCTATCGGCAAGCGTCAGCGTGTTTGCGCCGTTATTGGCGGCGGGGGCAGTGGCTGCAATTTGCTTCTTGGTGTATTTATTGTAGAGTGTGAAGCCGTTGAACCAGTCGCCCACCATGCACCACTGGTAGCGGTCTGCCTCCAGCTGCGTGGCTGCGGCGGTCACCTTCACGCCCGTATCTCCTTCGCCTGCATACACCCATTTGGCGGGACTGCGCTGTATCTGCCAGTTCATCCAAACGGCGTCGGCGGCTTCGGCGGCTTCAGAAACTTTGAACGGGCAGTCCGCCTTCATTGCGGTAGATACGCTCACCGTTCCGCCATCAGCCACGGTGGAAAGGTCGGCGGGGTCGGTGGAGGTTACTTCCACGTAATCGGGCACCGTCACGCTGACGGGCGTGCCAGTCGCGAACGTCTTGTTCTCCACGCCGAGCAGCGTGCTGCCGGAATAGTAGGAGAACGAAACCGTTTTGTCTGCAGCCGTGTTGTGGTTCACCTCGAAGAAATCAATGATGCCGTTGGCATCGCCAGCGTTAAAGAGCACCAGGCCGCCCGTGTCGGCGCCGCCTGTGTTCCATTGCTTGCGGTTCTGGTTTGCCACAGTGGAATTGACGCGCCAATGGTTACCGTCGCGCGTCAACGTGAAGGTGCACTTCGTTTCTGTGGTGTGGATTGGGTCGCCGCCAGTGGTCGCCCCGTGGTCGACGCCGTCGATGTACCCGCCGCTATTCGTGCGGAAGGCATACTGTGCCACGCCTTCCACAATCTCCTTTTCAAGTGTAAAGATATAGGTGAAATCCGTGCTGCCCACGGCAGGCTTCGTCGTGCCGTATCCGATGCGCTTGTTCGGATTCGCCGTGATGCCGCCGGCGGCGCAAGTGTGATCCTTTTCATAGAAATAGGCTTTCGTGGCTCCCGCGCCGTGGATAATATATTTGCCGCCGTCCACAAACTCCTCCTCCGTGGCAATCGCCGCGCTGATGGTTTCAATGGTCGGCTCGTCCTGCTGCTCCACTTTATATACTTCAAACACGGTGAATACGCCACGCCCGGTATTGTAAGCCGTTTGGCTGGAGTTGAGGGTCTTGGTGCCGTCGGAGCAGATAAAGCGTACGAGATTTTCAGCGGTCCGCCCCGTCCATTCGTTGCTGTTGTTATACTCTTCTACGCCCGTACCGCCTACATAAGGATGCACGATGGTAAACTGCATGGCATTGCCTTTGCTACCATAGTTGGCTGGTCCCGTAGTCCCGAAATAGCCCTCGCCCTGCGCCGCCGTTGGATTGGCGAGTCGCAGATAGTAAGTGCCTGCTACGCCCTCGGTCACAGGCTCAAGCAGCACTGTGTAGGCGGCTGTGAATGCCGCTTTGCCACTGCCGCAGTAGTAGGTGGTGTAATCAGAGGCGTGCATGTTGCGCAGTGCGATGCGCAGCGTGGTAGTCGCCCCTTGCAGCTCCGCCGGCGTGTACATCTGGTCGGTGAGCACGTCCGTCTGCGCCGCCTTCCCCGTCAGGGCATACAGGAAAGCAACAAAAAGAAATAAATACTTCTTCATAATAATAGATATTTTGAAAGGTTAGATAAATAATAAGGTTTCTTGTAAATGCGCTTTATTAGTTAACGAATAGACAAGTAAACGGATTTTCTGCAAATATACGATAAGGTAACCATCCGTCCCTTTTCTTCATCGTTAAACGTTGTAAATTTCTTTGATGTTTTATTCTTTTTCATAAGATAGTTTGACGGAGTAGGCAAAAAAAACAAAAAACTGCCGTGCAGATACGTTTCCAGCGCAGGCAAATGCCAGGAACGGCAAGGAGCTCCTCGTCCATGCCGGGCATCGCCTTTGTTGGGTTGGTATGGGCGGGCTTGGTGTGGGTGAGGGCGTACATGGTTTTGACAAGTTCGCGTGCTCTTTCCACAGTAATGTAAGCTTGCGTTAGGCCGCGCCTTCGGAAAGGCTGTAATAAGTCCCCCTCGCGCGCGCGTTACGCTTTATTTTCCCCGAAAAACCCTTCAACCCAGCACTAATTCGCATAACAGACTGTAATCAAACGGGTTGCGAGTGTATGGTTTGCATCTCAAACCCGTCACTAATGAAGGGTTTGTCTTGTCCAGAAATTGGTCGTCCATTTACCGGCCAAGTTGAACGACTTTCCTACAATTATCTTTTCCTACACCCTCTCCGAGAAGCCCGTTTCGAGCATCACTATCCGCAAGATAGTTTTCATAATCCGCAAGATAATTTTTCCGCTCATATAAGATAGTTGTTGTTACAAACTTTGTAACATGTATTACAAACTTGCTAACATGTGTTACAAAGTTTGTAATATGTATTAGAAACTTTGTAACAAACTTTCTCTGCGCAGATAGTGAAAAATAGCGCGGGCTTAGGAAAAACTTTCAAGGGCTTAGCAAAAAACATCTGCCTTGAAATACCGAGCGGAAAGGCCGAGAGCTGAGCATTCTTCGCAATCTGTCGATGTCATTTGTGACGGGTTTGAGGCGCAAACTATACACTCGCAACCCGTTTGATTACAGTCTGTTATGCGAATTAGTGCTGGGTTGACGGGTTTTTTAGGGAAAAAAATGCGTAACGCGCGCGAGGGCGTTTTTTGTAAAAAGCCACGGGGCTGTGTCCAAATTCAGACACAGCCCCGTGGCTTATCAGAGGTTTGCCCTCAGGCGGGCATTTATTTCACAAGCACTTTGAGCGATTGGCTGCCGCTCTTCACGACGTAAACGCCAGGCGTTACGGGCAGTTCGCTGCGCGTGGCAGTGGTATTGACCAACTGCGTGCCGCCGGCGTTGTATACGCTTACGGCCTTGCCGGAGGGATTGAGCACGAAGAGCTTGCCG
Organism: Bacteroidales bacterium; assembly: GCA_004552155.1. GTDB lineage: Bacteria > Bacteroidota > Bacteroidia > Bacteroidales > Bacteroidaceae > Alloprevotella. Next base: position 4,652 of record SFPF01000024.1, on the reverse strand, counting down.
CCCTTGGCGTAGGCATCGAAGGCCTTAGCCTCGGCCGTGGCTTTGCTGATGCCTTCGGCAGTGGACACGGTGAAGTTGATGTCGTAGAGGTAGAGGTATTCGGAATAAGCGGGCGAGTAAGCGTAGAAGCCGTAGAAATATGTGCCGCTATTCGTAATGGTGACGGGTAGGGTATAGGTAGCGATGCGGTTCTCCTCGTCTATTGTTGGCACTTCGGGAAGGTCGAGCAGTTCGTAGTCAAACTCTTCGGGGTCCTTGCCGTGGCCGAACATCACTTTCAATGCTTCGGGGAAATTCTCGTTCGAGGAGAAGGTGCTGAACGTGAGCGCGTAGTTCTTCTTGGCTTCAAGGCTGAGGCCCGGCGAGATAAACCAGTCGTCGGCACCGAGCTGGTAGTTGTAGGGATAAACCGCCGCGCCGGAGCTGCTGTCGTGCGACCACGTGTAGCCGTCGTGGTTCTCGTCGAGAATAGTGTAGTAGTTGAACATCGCGTCCGCCGTGGTGAAGATGCCGCCGTAAGGGGGCGTGAGCGGTGCGCCCACAACTACCGTGTTGCTGCGTTCACCCTTGATTTCAAGGCCGTCGGAGCAGGAATACACGGCATAGAAGTAGTAGGAATAATCTGCGCCGTGGCTCTCGGTGAAGGTGCGCTCGGTGAGGCCCGTTGCCACTTTCACCTTGTCGGGATAGCGCACCACGTTGTACGTCACCTTAGAGGCATCGTATGCCTTGCCGTTGATGCCCAGTTCAGGCGCGTCCCAAGTAACGGTGGTGGTGAGGTCGCCGTTGTCGGTGAGCTTGATGTTGGCAGGCGCGTCGGGCATGTCGTAGCCCACGAGGAAGGTGCGCTCGATGGCTACGCTGGTGCCGGCGGCATTGGAGGCGGTGAGCGTCACGGTGTGCAGGCCGTTGAACGACTCGATGTGGCGGCTCACCGTTTCGCCGGGCTGAGCTGTGCCGGTGAGTTCCATCACTTCTTCCTCAACCACGGAGTAGTGCAGCGTGCCGGCGAGCGGCGAACCGTCGTAGCACGTGGTGGGCATCTTGAAGGAAATAGTGCCCGTGACGAGGCCTTCGCCGTCGGAAACGTAGTCGAAGTCGGAGGGAGAGGCGGGCACGTTCATCGCAGGTTCTTCGAAGTATGCGCCGGAAACGGCCATGATGTTCGTGGCCCAGGTACGCAGCGTGGCTGTGCAGCTCACGGGGTCGAGCTCAAAGACAGGTGCGTACTGAGAGCCGAGTGCCATGCTCGAGCTGCAAAGCATCCAGTAGAGTTTGCCCGTGGCATTGTCGAAGAAGAGCGACTGGCGGTATTTCATGTTGACAATCATGTCGTCGGTCATCATGTTGCGTGCCTGGATTTCTCCCATTTCCACAATTTCGCCGGTTTCCTTGTTGATGCGGCCGATGTAGTTGTACTGGTTGCCCGTCTTGTAGTCTTCCACCAAATAGACGCAGACGAGCACGCCCTTGCTGTCGCAGCCGATGGCGAGGTAACGCTTGTTGGGGTCAAGTCCCGTGCCGAGGCGCTGCATGGCACCCGTTGCGGGGTCTACCACGGCGAGCCAGTCGTTGGTGTAGTCGCGGCCGATGGCAAAGATTTTCTCCGTGACGGGGTCGTAGGCGAGGGCGCGGGTGGTGCATTCAGCGTTAGAGGGTAGGCGATGCTCGCTAATCGTGACGAGCGTCTTGGCATCCATCACGCGCCAAATGGGCACTTCTGCCTGAATGTCGTTGCGATAGTCGTAGGCATTGGTGTAGAGCTTGCCGTCCCAATAAACCACGCCGCCGGCAAAGAGCATTTCGTAGTCGGGCGAGGCAAGGTTGGGCTGGTATTGCTTGGCGGGGTCCATCTTGAAGATGCCGTTGGGGCAGCTGGTATACTCATCAATCAAGCCCTGCGTAACTGCGCAGTAGAGATTTACGCCCTCCGCCCCGAGGCGTTCGTGATAGGGCGTGGTGAAAGTGAGGTCGGCGTTAATGCTGTCTTTCAATACCTCCTCTGCGGGCTCGGTGTAGGAGATTTCTTCCTCTTCCGTGCCTGCCGCCGTGGCCTCAATGTAATAAAGTTCCACGTTGCGTACGCACAGTTGGTTCTTTACCATAGTGGCGTGGAAAGCGAAATAGGCTTCGCCGTCCTCGTTGGGTACGAACTGGCTGGTTTCGTAGTCGCCCCAACCGTTCTGCTCAACGCCCGTATGCGTATATACCACCTGTGTTTGCGCTGCTACCGTGGCGGCATTGCCCACCGTTACTTCCATATTGGCAGGGTAGCCTACACTGGTCTTGATTTGGTATTTCAGGATGTAGCGCTTGCCTTTCTCCACGTTGGCGACGGGCGTGATGAGCCAGTCGTCGGCGGTGGCGGCGTAGGGAATGTAGGCTGAGCCGTAGTCGTATGCCCACACTGCACCCTTGTTGTCGTTGTTGATAACGGTCCATTCGGCAAAAGCCGCCTTGGTGCTCAAAGAGAAAGATTTGAGTTTTACGGGGTCGCCGAGCACGTCCTCGAGGTTGAGTGTCTTGTCGGCGCGGGCGGAGATTTGCGTGTCGTTGCGGAAGGCGATGCCGAAACGCGTCTGGCCGCTTGCGGCGGCAGGCGTGATTTCATAGGAAGCCTCCACGCCCGGCGTGATGTCCTCGATAGTTGTGAGTTGCTGCTCGTCCTGATATACGTTTGCGGTGAGTTTTCCTTGAAGGAGCGCGCCCTCGGTGTCGCGGTTGGGGGCGATCCATTTGAGTTTCACCTTGCCCGTTGCGCCGTTGTGGGACGCCGTGAAGGCGGAGGCAATTTGCGGGCACTGCTTGTTGGTGAGCGTCACTTTGACGGCTTTAATCGAAATAAGGCCGTTGCCGGCTGTTGAGGTGAGTTTGAAACCGAGATAGAAAGTGCCCGACATCGGCGCAACGAAGTGGCACTTGCGCGTCACGGTACCGGCGTGCACGTTGATGGTTTCCTCGGCACGGAGCTGCGTGAGGTTGTCCAGCGTTGGGGTAGTCGAGAGATAGAGTTGGAGCTGGTCGGCACCGAATGCGCCGCGCTGCGCCACGGTGTACTCGATGACGTAGTCGCTGCTGTTTTTAAGTGTAAACTCGGGCGTGAAAACCCAGTCCTCGGCGGGCGTAGTTGTGGCAAGTCCGTTGTAGACCATACCCTTGAGGTTTTCCTGCGTGCCCCAAGTGTTGCCGTCGCTGTTGCCGTCGATAACGGTCCAGCCGGCATCGGTCGTGCCTTCGCGGAAATCTTCCCAAAGCACGTCCTTAGACGACTGCGCACAGACTGGCAGCATCAGCAGCCAGCCTAAGACGAAAAGCGTAAAGTTTCTCATGTTGGTTGTTGTAGTTGATAAATATTTGTGTTGAACTGACAAAAGGTTATAGCATGGCTTGAACTTGTTTGTTCAAAATGTTTTTGACAAATGCATTGATAGACAAACCGGCGGTTTGTGCCAGTCGCGCTAATTGGTAGTGCGTTTCAGGAGAAATGCGGATATTGATAGACCCGTTATAACTCTTGCGCGGTTTGATATTGTGCTCCTCGCAATGGGTAAGGTAGTCATCGATAGCACCCATGAAATCTTCTTTCAGTTCTGCCACCGTGTTGCCTTCGTAGGTAATCATTGTATCTTTGGGCAAATCCAAGACCTCTCCGTAGAGGCAGTTATCTTCGTCACTGATTTCTACGCTTCCGATATATCCTTTGTATTTCAATCTATTCATAATGATTCGTTTTTAATAAGGAAACTCAATGCTTGTTTTATGACATAGGTTTTCACGATATTCCCGGGGTGAGGTTTGTGGGCAGTATACGAAATTTCCCCTTTAAAAAATATAGTGCGGGAACCGCTGGTCTTGCCTTTATTATCTATCTCGTAGCCTAAAATAGAGAAGAGTCTCACAAACTCATCCCATGTAAAATCTTTTGGATTGCTTTTAAAGCGTGCGATTAACTTTTCTTTTGTCCCCATAAATGGGTTTATCTTTTATGTTCGTGCCGCAAATGTACTGATTTTCTTTCAATTTTCCACGTTTCATATAAGAAAGGCGGCATTTTGCACCAGTAAATTGTACAAATAATAAAGAAATAAGCCCCACAATTTTATGCGAGGCTTATTATTGGCGTTAGGAAACGCCTTAGAAGGAGGGTGCTGTTACTACACCTTGATTTCAACTTCTACGCCGCAGGGCAATTCGAGTTTCATCAGGGCATCAACGGTCTTAGACGTTGAGCTGTAGATGTCGATGAGGCGCTTGTAGGTTGAGATTTCAAACTGCTCGCGACTCTTCTTGTTTACGAACGTACTGCGGTTAACGGTGATGATGCGCTTGCGGGTGGGGAGGGGGATAGGACCGCTCACGATAGCGCCCGTAGCCTTCACGTTTTTCACGATCTTCTCAGCCGACTTTTCGACGAGCGTGTGATCGTAGCTTTTCAGCTTGATGCGAATTTTTTGACTCATTGTATTGTTTGTTATTGATATTAGGCTTGCGGGTAGCAGGCTAAGAGTCATTCGTTAGCCTGCCCCCTTGCAAACTATTTTTATTTAATCAGATCTACGCGACCCTTAACTTCTTCGAGTACAGCCTTGGCGATGCTGCTGGAAACGGGAGCGTGGTGGTCGTACTGCATGGAGCTTGTGGCACGGCCGGAA
>SFPF01000023.1 GCA_004552155.1 Bacteroidales bacterium | reverse complement strand
CGGAGGTGAACCTTTTTTGGTTTTTAATAAGATCAAAGAATTGCAGCGATTGATATTATGGGCGATTTTGCACCCATCTAAACTAAGTTTTACATGAAATTTTTCTTTATGTTGAAAAAGCCATTCTTGTATATCTGCATGTACAAGAGTACCGTTAGTTGTTGTGTGAACGACATATCTTTCAGGGAAATTTGAATTCCACAACCATTCGCACAACTCTTTGATCTTATTAAAAACCAAAAAAGGTTCACCTCCGTGTAGATCAATAACTGTGCCTTTTTCTGTTGGGCGATTTAAATAATACCTAATTCTGTTTTTTGTCTTCGCCAAGTCGAATGTTTTGGTATATCGCTCAGCTTCGTAACAATATATGCATTTGAGATTGCACGATAAATTTGTGGCAATGCTAATTTTTCTGCTAAAAGAATAATTCGTCACATCGTTCATATAACATCACATTAAAGGAAGTTCTGTGTTTTGTATAATATCTTCACGAGTTACTCGGTCATTAGTGATATAACAACCGCCATTACAGATTTTATTAAAAAATACGCAATCTTTACATATTTTAGTTAGTGCTGTAATTTGATTTTGATAGTAAACTAGATTTATGTTGTTTTCAATTATTGGGAATGGAATGATTCTTCCATCTTCAGAGAACAAACTAATCAAAATATTAGAGTGCTGATTACAGAATCTTAAATTAAAATTAGAATCTATTAATCCCGCACAATTTGTATTGCACATAGCTCCCTTTTCAAAAATAGGTATTTTTGATCCATAGATGAAACATACAGGTATACTATGATCTAACGATACTTTTATGCCCCAGTTATTACACAATTGATATAAATGTTCAAATTTCTGAATAAGAATATCTCTATTTTCAAATAATTTAGATGTACAGTCAAGAGTCAGCAAGACTATGAATTTAGACACATGGTCGGAAACGATCTTTTGTATATTATTAAAGATTGCTTCTATATCACCATCGACACTGATTAATACCTCTAAAGCTCTATAGCCTGGCTGATCTAATAAAAGTTTATCTGATGAAAGATAACTATAAAACCGAAAATTATAATTTATACCATCTTTTTCGCGTAAAGATATTGTTTGAATTTTATTATTAATAGCATTCGTAAAGATCGAAACCATTTCGAAATGTTCTTGTGCAATTTGAATCAATAAATTAAAGTTAGGATGAAGTGTAGGTTCGCCGCCCATTATCCTAATTCCTTTAATATTGTTCTTGGCAAAATATTTACACATCAGCCGGAATTTTTCAACATCCATGAACGAAGAACCCCGGCTTGTTTTATTTATACAGTTATGGCAATTTGCATTACACTGTTCTGTAAGGAAAACTCGAATACTTTTCATATGAAATTATTTATGCCAATTTACTTTGGGACATCTAATATCGCCCATATTGAATTTGCCAAAAATTTTTTTAGAATAGCCTGGACACCCCCCTTTACATATTTCCTTATATTTGCACGAGTAGCAAACACTATCTTCTGAAGGACTCATGCTACAATGATGTTCTAGGCGTTCTAATAAATTTTCAGTGTCATCTTCATAAATATTACCAATGGTATCATCTAAACAAGTACAAGCCAACACAGTAAAATCAGGATTAATTGAAAAGGTTTTAGTGCCTGATCCACATTTTGTAATTAGATGATGTTTGTTAGGATCATATTGATTGAGAAATTTTTCCATTAAGTTAAAATCGAAAAATTTTTGAACCCTAACGCTGAATTGGCACAAAGGAAGAACCTCGTCTACCATTTTGTTCCATTCTGTATTGGGAACTATATTCATCGTTAAAGGATCAATTACTAACTCTTCGGTAATCTTCCATCGGGAGAAGGAATAATTATTAAGCTCAACTGCAAGATTTCTGATATCGTTAATGTTTCTGACTCCAACAGTTGATGAAAGAACTATATGATTTCCATAGTCGCTTAATCTTTTAAGCTTGTCAATAACTTTAGAATAGGCCCCTTTACCACGGAGTTGGTCGTGGACGCATTCTGTTCCATCAAGAGAAAATTGCAACCAAAGGTTTTTTGAAAGCAATGGGATTATTCTATTTTCAATGTCTCTTGAAAAAGATCCATTAGAGGTCAAAACAACCCTCTTAAACAAAGACATTGCTTTTGTCACAAATAATTCCCAGTGCTTGTGCATTACAGGCTCTCCGCCAGTAATGATTATGGTAGATTCCGGAACGATCTCTTTCAAGCGACTCATAACGATTGAGGCTTTCTCGTAGCTCATCTGTGCAGTATTACCCTTTAGATTTTCTCTTATGCAAAATGGGCACTGATAATTACAACTACGAGTTATAATGAAGTATATATCTTTGTTTGTTATCATATTTACAAAATAATAGTGCAAGAGGAATTACTTCATCTTGCACTAATTGTGTTGTTTGTTAGAGAAAATCAGTCATTAGGATGATCGGCTTCTGCCCAGCAAGCTGGCTGAAGTACGGTTAGTTCCTCCATTGCCTTGACATTTTGCATGAGCCAATAATCTAATTTCTTGGAATCAATCTTTTTTGATTCTTTCTCAACGATGTTTTTTGTCTCCATAATTATTGCAATAATTAAAATTATAATTCGCTGTAAATATAATATATTTTTTTATTTTGTTAAAAAATATACTACTTTTTCTTTTACAATCTTTTGAATTATTAACAAAATATGCAGAATTTGGCACCCAGGCAGTATGTTTTTGACACACGTTTAATCTTTCTGTCTTCCGTATATCTTCTCGCAAACCTCGTCAACTCCACTCGAAATGATTGCAGAGTCAAGTGAATGAATGAACCGAGGCAAGTACCTGTTTGCTAGATACCTGCCTCGTATGTCGCTAATTTTCAGCACTTTTCGTTTATTCTTCGACAGCTGCCTGCGCGGCTGCGAGGCGTGCGATGGGCACGCGGAAAGGAGAGCAGCTAACGTAGTTGAGGCCTGCTTTGTGGCAGAACTTAACGGAAGAGGGTTCGCCGCCGTGTTCGCCGCAAATGCCGCACTTGAGGTCGGGACGGGCGTGACGGCCCTTTTCTACGGCCATATTGATAAGCTGGCCTACGCCGTTCTGGTCGAGCACCTGGAAGGGGTCTACCTTCAAGATCTTCTTTTCAAGGTAAACAGGCAAGAAGCTGGCGATGTCGTCGCGAGAATAACCGAAGGTCATCTGCGTGAGGTCGTTCGTGCCGAAGCTGAAATATTCGGCGCGGGTAGCAATCTTGTCGGCCGTGAGGGCAGCACGAGGAATTTCAATCATTGTACCAACCTTGAACGGAATTTCAATGCCTTCTTCCTTGAAGAGTTCGGCAGCTTCCTGACGGATTACTTCTTCCTGAGCCTCGAACTCGTAGAGGATACCCGTGAGGGGCACCATGATTTCGGGATGGGGGTCGAAGCCTTCGCGCTTCAGGTCGATGCAGGCACCGAGAATGGCGCGAGTCTGCATTTGCGTGATGCAGGGATAAGTATTGCCGAGACGGCAACCGCGGTGACCGAGCATCGGGTTGTGCTCGCAAAGGCTGTCAACGCGCTGACGGATATATTCTACCGTTACGCCCATAGCCTTTGCCATTTCTTCCTGACCCTTCAAGTCGTGGGGCACGAACTCGTGGAGGGGAGGATCGAGCAGGCGAACGTTTACGGGGAAGCCGTCCATAGCACGGAAGATGCCCTTGAAGTCTTCTTTCTGAATGGGAAGAAGTTTGGCAAGAGCCTTCTTGCGACCTTCAACGTCTTCGGCAAGAATCATCTCGCGCATGGCAACAGCACCGAACTTGCGGGCTACTTCTGCGTCGTGGGGCGTGTCGGCGTTGGTGCGCACTTGCAGGCGGGTGTACTTGGCGCAGAGATCCATAAGGTCAGCGAAGTCGCCGGAAAGTTCGGCAGCCTGCGTGCGGATTTCACCCTGATAAACGCGGCCGTTAGTACCATTGAGCGAAATGAAATCGCCTTCCTGAAGCTTCACACCGTCGATTTCAAGCGTCTTTGCCTTGTAGTCAACATTGATTGCGCCTGCACCGCTGACGCAGCACTTACCCATACCGCGGGCAACTACGGCAGCGTGGCTGGTCATACCGCCGCGAGCGGTGAGGATGCCTTCTGCGGCAGCCATGCCGGCGAGGTCTTCGGGAGAAGTCTCGATACGTACGAGTACCACCTTATGGCCATCGGCGCGCCACTTTGCAGCGTCTTCGGCAAAGAAGACAATCTGACCGCAGGCAGCACCCGGGCTGGCGGGAAGACCGCGCGTGAGTTCCTTAGCCTTTGCAAGGGCTTCCTTGTTGAATACGGGGTGCAGGAGTTCGTCGAGCTTGGCGGGCTCGCAGCGGTTGATAGCCGTCTTTTCGTCGATCATGCCCTGACGGAGCAGGTCCATGGCAATCTTCACCATGGCTGCGCCGGTGCGCTTACCGTTACGCGTCTGCAAGAACCAGAGTTTGCCTTCCTGAACGGTGAACTCCATGTCCTGCATGTCGTGGTAGTGGTTTTCGAGTTTGGTCTGGATAGCATCGAGCTGTTGGTAGATTTCGGGCATAGCCTCTTCCATGGAGGGGAACTTGGCTTTGCGCTCTTCTTCAGAAATGCCTTGCAGTTCTGCCCAGCGGCGAGAGCCTTCGAGCGTGATTTGCTGCGGCGTGCGGATACCTGCCACAACGTCCTCACCCTGTGCATTAACGAGCCATTCGCCGTTGAAGAGGTCTTCGCCCGTAGCGGCGTCGCGGCTGAAGCAAACGCCCGTTGCGGAGGTGTTGCCCATGTTGCCGAATACCATTGCCATTACCGTCACGGCCGTACCCCATTCTGCGGGAATGCCTTCCATCTTGCGGTAAAGGATAGCGCGCTCGTTCATCCAAGAGTCGAACACGGCGCAGATAGCACCCCAGAGCTGTTCCATGGGGTCAGTGGGGAATGCCTTGCCCGTTTGCTTGGAAATAGCTTCCTTGAAGAGGGTTACAAGACGCTTGAGGTCTTCCGTTTCGAGCTCGTTATCGAGTTTCACGCCCTTTTCTTCCTTCACCTTCTCGATGATTTCTTCAAAGGGATCCTTGTCGTCCTTGTTTACGGGCTTCATGCCGAGCACCACGTCGCCATACATTTGTACGAAGCGGCGATATGCGTCGTAGGCGAAGCGGGGATTGCCAGTCTTTGCTGCGAGACCCTCAACCACTTCGTCGTTAAGACCGAGGTTAAGAATGGTGTCCATCATGCCGGGCATAGAAGCGCGTGCGCCGGAGCGTACGGAGAGGAGCAGGGGGTTCTGCACATCGCCGAACTTGCTCTGCATCAAGTCTTCCACGTGGTGGAGACTCTTCTCAACTTCTGCCTTGAGAATTTCTACGACCTTGTCCTTGCCGATTTCGTAGTACTCATTGCAAACGTCGGTCGTAATGGTAAATCCCGGGGGCACGGGTACACCGATGAGGTTCATCTCGGCAAGGTTGGCACCCTTACCGCCCAGTTCGTTACGCATGTCGGCACGGCCCTCAGCTTGACCGTTACCGAACGTGTAAACTCTTTTTTCGTTCTTCATAGGTTTTACTATTTACAATATATTATTGAGTTGAAAATTTCCATGCGGCGCGCTTTCGGCACTTACACGCAAATCCACGCATCGGACTGGCAGCCCGGCGCGCGGTAGGGGGATTTACATATAAATATTGGCGTGCATATAAGATTTGCTTTTCAGCGAAACAAACGGGAAAGGCATCAGAATGGGAACGTTCCCGTTTGATTTGGCAAAATTAAAAAATGTTTTGCAGATTTCAAAGTAAGAAAGTTATTTTTACAACGTCTTTTTTGCGGTTTTATTATAAGCAAATGCTTTGTTTCAGTAAAACCTCGTCCTCCGGGAGCAATGAGGCGTAATGCTTGCCCGCCAAACCGAGCGTCAGGACGCTGATTTTTACCTCGCCTGCCGTGGCTATTTCATTGGCGCACGAGGCTACGGTGGCGCCCGTGGTGAGCACGTCGTCGACAATCAGCACATGCCGCCCTGCCACTGCCTCGGGACGTTCGAGATGAAAGATGCCCGCCACGTTGCTCTGCCGTTCCTCGGCGTTGAGATTGGTCTGCGTGGAATTATCCACAGTGCGCGTCACGATGTCGGTGACTAACGGTAGCCCCGTATGCTCCGCCACGCCCGCTGCCAGGCATTCGCTTTGGTTGTAGCCGCGATGCTTCAGTCTTTGCCGCGAGAGGGGGATGGGGACAATGAGGTTGATGCCGTCGAAAAAGCCCGTGCCTTTCAAGTCCGCCGCCATGAGCGTGCCCATGAAGTGTGCCAAAGCCTGCTTGCCGCTGTACTTGAAGCCCATGAAGATGCTTGCCGAAGCCGTGCCCGGTTCATAGCGCAGAAACGCGCTGGCGGCGGCGAGTTGCGGGATTTGTTGCCAGAGCAGGCGCTCTGTCATATTGTTTTTCTTGCCCTTATAGCCCGTGCGCGGCAAGTCCATGAGGCAGGAGGTGCAAATAAAGCGTTCGCTGCCCAAGAGACGGGCGTTGCAAACGCTGCAATAGCGCGGGAAAATGAGCCGGCCGAAGTCGGCGGCCAGTCCGCGCAAGAAATTCCTTATGCTGAAATCGGCGTTCAAGGCGAGGGTCTAACGCCTTTTCTTTCTGTGAGAGAACAAGCCGCGGAAGCGGCGGAGAAGCTTATAGCCCATCATTACGCCGTCGTAGACAGCTACGACGCGCTCGGCGGAGTTCACCCATTGCTGCACCTTCGTGTCGGCAGGGGGCGGATCCATCAGGGCGTGCCAGTGGGCGCGTATGCTCTCGGAGGTTTCCGTGAGTTCTTTCTTCAAATCTGCTTTCCGGGCGGCCAGCGATTGGAGCGTTATGGGCGTATGGGCGTAAGTGTTCATCATAAGTTCTTATCTGCTTGTTCCGTTTCGTCCGACAGGAACAGCCGTCCGAGGAAGTTGGCCAAAGGATTGACGATCCAGCGGCGGCGCATCGCGTAGACAATCACGCCGAGCGCCACGTAGAAGAGCACCATGAGGAAGCAGGCCCACGTGATGCTGCCCGTCATCTTGGCGAGGAAGAGCACGGCGGTGTAGGAAAGGAACAAGATGACTATCGTGGACAGCGCGAAGAGGATAGCCCCCACGATGAGCGCCGACAGCAGGATAGTCATCTTGCTCACAAAGTCGATTTGCAGGCATTTCCCTTTCAGCTCCGCATACTTCTTGAGTTCTGCGAGGAGTTGGCTGATAATCTCTATGTTTTTATCAGAGGAAAACATCTGTACTTGTTTTTGTCAGTCCTTACTTAGCGGGATTGAGTTCGTCTGCAATGTCGTCTACCAAGCTTTCCATTTCCTTGGAGTTGAGCTTGATGCCGCGCTTGCGGATAGCTTCGGAGATGCGGAGGCGAGTTTCGCTGCCCTTTTCAGGAGCAAAGAGAATACCGCAGGCTGCGCCTACTGCTGCGCCGCCGAGAAATGCTGCGAGAATGCTGAGTCCTTTCATGATAATAATATTTTAGGGGTTATACTTCGGTAATTACGCCTCAAAGGTACGGCATTTCTTTCGTATTACCTAAGAAAACAGCGTGTTTTTATGAGAAATTACGCCGAAAAAGCCACTATTAATGTGTTTTAACAAGCAGAAATGTCTTATAAGCGAGTATTATTATTAACTTTGCAATGCAAACAAGGGTACGACCGTTGCTTTGCGCACAATTTTTTACAGAATTATTTTTAGAACTTCACTTAAATACACCTCAAAGTAATGAAGAAAAACTTATTATTTGCCATCGGTCTGGGCGCAGTGCTCGTCCTCACCGGCTGTAAGTCGCAGGAAAGTGCCTATCGCAAGTCTTACGAACAGGCTATGGCGCAGGAAAAGGCCCAGACGGCCGGCAACACATCCGTAGTTAGCGTGAGCGGTAACCCCGCCCAGGAAACTGTTACCGTTACCCCCGTTACGCCTGTAACGCCCACCGCACCTACGTCCGGCGATGCCGAAGTACGCACCATCAATGAGGGCTTTACGGTAGTAGGCGGTGCGCAGATCAAGGCTTACAGCGTGGTTGTAGGCAGCTTCCTCACGCAGGCCAATGCCGAAGGCCTTATGTCTCGTCTGCGCGAAGCCGGCTACAGCTCCACGGTGATCCGCACCAATGAAACCATCAACGGCCAGACGCCCTGGTATCGCGTCATCGCCTCTTCTTTCGACACGAAAGACGCCGCTATCCAGTCGCGTGAGAGCCTCAAGCCCACTTATCCCGGTTCCTGGCTGCTGTATGCCAAATAAATTTTAGGGCTATACAATATTAATATATATAAGGGTGCGCTTCGGCGTGCCCTTTTTTTGTGCCTTTGCGGCTGGATCGTCATGGGGGCAGGGTAGGGCGGCGCGATTATCTCCGAGAAGATTTTTACTATCTGCAGGAAAGTTTTAACTATCCGGCAGATAGTTTTTATTTTCAGCAAGATAGTTTTCGCTATCCTATAAGAAAAAGTTTGTTACAAACTTTGTAACACGTATTACAAAGTTTGTAACATGTGTTAGCAGGTTTGTAACATGTATTACAAAGTTTGTAATAAAAAATATCTTATATGAGAGTAAAAAATATCTCCCTGAAAATGAAAAATATCAGGGAGATAATGAAAAATTTCCGCGCAGACAGTATTTCCTCTCACGCGTGAAAAAGCACGGGCGCGGCATCTATGCGATACCGCGCCCGTGCGAATGTGTGTTGTCGGCTTTAAGCCAAGCCTGATTTACTTCAACTCGATGTTGATGTCCTTTTCAGCCTCGCTCGTAGCGATTTTGTCTTCGCGGAGCAACCAGCCGAGACCGAGGTACAAGTCCTTGTCGCACTTCACCTTAGTGGCCTTCTTCAAATCTTTACCTGTCATGGCGCCGTTTTCATTGAGGGCGGTCCAAATTTTACCGGCGATTTCGCCTACTTTTTCCTGTAACATAACGTCGTTAGTTAATTAAAATAATACCTATTAGTCTTACTTTTTTCGTATGACGCTGCAAATTTACGACTTTTTATCAGATTATCAAAGGTTTATGCCGAGAAACTTGCATTCTCTCATAAGAAAAGCGTATTTTTGAGTATAAAATAGGGCTTATTTCGCAGTTTTTTCTGTATGTTTGCATAGAAATTTTCTTTTGCAAATGCTCTCTATTCTCATTCCCAATTATAATTACGACTGTTCGGAATTGCTTTACGCGCTTTCGGCACAGTGCATTGACTTCAAGCAGGCAGCCGGCGGGGCAGACGGGCCTTTCGATTATGAAATCATCGTGGGCGATGACGGTTCTACCGATGCCAAGGCGCTGTCTGCCGTGCGCGACACGGCGGCATTTGTCGGGGCGCGGCTTTTGGAGTTGCCCGTCAACGGCGGCAGGGCGCGTATGTGCAATGCCTTGATTGAGGCGGCGCGTATGCCCTATCTGTTGATTTTAGACAGCGACATGCTGCCGCGTACCTCCGATTTCCTCAAAAAAATATGGGCAGAGCGCAACCGGGCCGACGTGGTTTGCGCCCGCCTGGTCAATCCTCTGGAAATCCCCGTGGGCTGCGAATTGCGCGGCAGATACGAGCAAGCGGCCGAACCAAAGCGCACGGCGGAGTATCGCAACGCACGCCCTTTTTCCTCCATCGCCACTTACTGCCTGCTGATGCGCCGCGTCGCCCTCGGCGACCTGCGGTTTGACGAATGTTGCACGGAGTACGGCTACGAAGACGTGCTGTTCGGCCAGGAACTGCGCCGACACTACATAAGTATCTACCACACCGATGTGCCTATCCACCACACGGGCATCGACAGCAACGAGAGTTTCCTGAAAAAGACGGAGGCCGCCATGCGTACCCTCACGAACATTGCGCCCAAACTGGACGAACTGCCCGGCGCCGCGCTCTATTATAATGAGTTGAAGAAGAAGGGCATGGATTGGCTGCCCTCCGTAGCCTATCGCCTCTTTGGCGGCATGATGCGCCGCAACTTGCTCGGCAGCCGTCCCTCGTTAAAGATATTCCAACTGTATAAACTCTGCTACTTCGCCTATCTGATGCGGAGGTAAAAGGGGATATGGTTTCCGATTAAGATTTGTCTAACCATTATAAATAGCCGCATCATGATAGAACTTCCTGGCGTAGACCCTAAAATGATTGCCAATAATATAGAACCTTTTGAACCAACCCATCCCGGCGAACTCATTAAAGACGAGATAGAGTATCGGCATATTTCGCAACGGCAACTGGCTGCGGAAATGGGCGTGTCTTATACCGTGCTCAACGATATTATCAACGGCAAGCGCGCCGTCAACACTAAGTTTGCCTTGCTTTGCGAGGCTGCACTTTCCGTGCCTGCCTATGTGCTGACCGGTTTACAGGCAGACTATGATATGCAAATGGCTAAGCGTGATAAGTCGTTTCTTGATAAATTAAAGAGCATCAAAAAGATTGCAGTTGTGCTTTAACTCCCTGAATCATACTATGAACTTATTTGCCACGCCCAACGACACCGAACGCATTCTCTTTCTGCGCAAAGAGCTGAACCGACACAATTATAATTATTATGTGCTCAACGCGCCCGAGATTTCCGATCGCCAGTTCGACGACATGATGCACGAATTGCAGGAACTCGAAGAGCGGCATCCCGAGATGAGCGACCCCAACTCGCCGACGCAGCGCGTGGGCAGCGATCGCTCCAACGATTTCGAGCCGGTGACGCACAAGCGTCCCATGCTCTCGCTGGGCAATACCTATTCGCGCGGCGACGTGCAGGCGTTCTATGAGCGCGTGGCGGAGAGCTTGGGCGGCGAGCCGTTCGACATTTGTTGCGAATTGAAGTTCGACGGCCTGAGCATCTCGCTCCTTTATGAGCACGGCAGGCTCGTGCGGGCAGCCACGCGCGGCGACGGCGTGCAGGGCGACGACGTTACCGCTAATGTGCGCACCATACGCACCGTGCCCCTTGTCTTGCCCGAGGGATTAGACTATCCCGAAGAGTTTGAAATTCGCGGAGAGGTGCTGATGCCGTGGAAGAGCTTCGAAAGGCTCAACGCCGAGCGCGAAAGGCGTGAAGAACCCCTCTTCGCTAATCCGCGCAACGCCGCCTCCGGCACGCTCAAGAGCAAGAAGTCGGCAGCCGTGGCGCAGCGCCGCCTCGATGCCTACCTATATTATTTATTGGGTGACGGGCTCACCGCCCAAACCCACTATGAGCGCATGCAGCAGGCGGCGCGCTGGGGCTTCAACGTTTCGCCCACGGCCAAGCTGGCGCATTCTCTGCAAGACATCTACGACTATATAGATTATTGGGACGAGGCGCGCCATTCCCTGCCTTTTGCAACCGACGGCATTGTGCTCAAAGTGAACGACCTGCGACAGCAGCAACGGCTGGGCTACACGGCGAAAAATCCGCGCTGGGCCATTGCCTATAAGTTTCAAGCCGAGCAAGCCGTGACGCGCCTGCTCGACGTGACATTCCAAGTGGGGCGCACGGGTGCTGTCACGCCGGTGGCGAATATGGAGCCCGTGCTGCTGGCCGGCACCACCGTGCGCCGCGCCTCGTTGCACAACGAAGACATCATCCGTCAGCTCGATCTCCACATCGGCGACATGGTGCGCGTAGAAAAAGCGGGCGAAATCATTCCCCAGATAGTGGGCGTGGCAGACGTTGCGCCGGCAAATGCCGCCGAACGCGGGGCGGCCGTGCAATTTATCAAGACGTGTCCCGAATGCGGCGCGACGCTTGTGCGCTACGAAGGCGAGGCGGCGCACTATTGCCCCAACGACACGGCCTGTCCGCCGCAAATCAAAGGGCGCATTGAGCATTTTATAAGCCGCGAGGCGATGAATATCGACTCTGTCGGGCCGGAAACCGTAGACGACTACTATGAGCGCGGCCTGATTCGCGATGCAGCCGACCTTTACCGCCTCACCGTCGAGCAGCTTATGGGCAACGACGGCACGCGCCGCCGCTCCGCCGAAAAAGTAATAGCCGGCATACGCCGTTCGCTCGACGTGCCGTTCGAGCGCGTGCTGTTTGCCCTCGGCATCAGGTTTGTAGGCAAAGTGGTGGCCAAGACGCTTGCCCGCCGCTTCGGCTCGTTGGACGCGCTCCGCGCTGCTTCGCTCGACGACCTCATGCAGACCGAAGGGGTGGGGCAGGCCATTGCAGAGAGCGTGCTGCGCTATTTTGCCGACGAGCGCAACCTTGCCTTCGTGGCGCGACTTGCCGAGGCCGGCGTGCGCATGGAGGCAGAGCAGGCTGCCTTGCAGTCCACGGCACTGGCAGGCATGAGCATCGTGATTAGCGGCACCTTTGCCCGCCATTCGCGCGAGGAATACAAAGCCCTCATCGAAGCCCACGGCGGTAAGAACGTGGGCAGCATTTCCAAGAAGACGACCTTTATTCTCGCCGGCGAAAACATGGGACCCTCGAAACTCGAAAAGGCTTCCAAGCTCGGCGTGCCGCTTAAAACGGAGGACGAATTTTTGCAGATGATTGAAGGCTAAAATAATATCAGATATAGAAGCCGGGACGCCGCGCAGCGTCCCGGCTTTTTTCCCTAAAAAATCCATTGTCATGGCAGATACTTGCACTTTTCGTGCAAAAAATTTGCTGTTTTCCGATTTTCTGCGTATTTTGCACCCCGAAAAATGAAAAGCACGGGGCAAATGGCGTTTGCTTTGCTCCAATACCTCTAACCTTAATTGTTTATAATTGACATGAAAGTCTACAATTCCCACGAAATTAAGAACATCGCGCTGCTCGGCAACGACGGTTCAGGTAAATGAAAGCGGACTGATCAAACGCCGCGGCAGAATTACTGCAAAAAACACCGTTTCCGACTACTTCCCCGTAGAACAGGATTATGGCTACTCCGTATTCTCTACCGTCTTCCACGTTGAATGGATGGGCAAGAAGCTCAACATCATCGACTGCCCGGGTTCTGACGACTTCGTGGGCGCAGCCATGACCGCGCTGAACGTCACCGATACTGCCGTGCTACTCATCAATGGCCAGTTCGGTCCGGAAGTTGGCACGCAAAACCACTTCCGCTACACGGAGAAGCTTGCCAAACCCGTTATCTTCCTCGTAAACCAGCTCGACAGCGACAACTGCGACTACGATAAAATTCTCGAAGACCTCACGGCCAACTACGGCACAAAGGTTGTGCCCGTGCAGTACCCCGTGAAGACCGGCGCAGACTTCAACTCCCTCATCGACGTTATCCTGATGAAGAAACTCACGTGGGGACCCGATGGCGGCGAACCCACCATCGAGGATATAGGCGCAGGAGATGCACCGCACGCTCGTTGAGGCTGCTGCCGAAAATGACGAGGGACTGATGGAAAAATTCTTTGAAACCGAACAGCTCACCGAAGACGAGATGCGCGAAGGCATTCGCAAGGGCATGGTGACGCGCAGTATCTTCCCCGTGTTCTGCGTGTGCGCCACGAAGAATATGGGTGTAGGCCGCCTCATGGAATTCCTCGGCAACGTTGTACCTTTTGTCGACGAAATGCCCGCAGTTCACAACACGCGCGGCGTGGAAGTACCCACCGACGCAGCAGGCCCCACGAGCATTTATTTCTTTAAGACAGGCGTTGAACCGCACATCGGCGAGGTGCAATACTTTAAGGTGATGAGCGGCACGCTCCACGAGGGCGACGACCTGCTCAACGCCGACCGTGGCTCGCGCGAACGTATGGCACAAATCTTCGTATGTGCCGGTGCAAACCGCGAAAAAGTGGAACAACTCGAGGCTGGCGACATTGGTTGCACCGTAAAACTCAAGGACGTGCGCACCGGCAACACGCTCAACGGCAAAGACTGCGAGAACCGCTTCAACTTCATCAAATACCCCAACCCCAAATATACCCGCGCCATTAAGGCGGTGAACGAAGCCGACACCGAAAAGATGATGGCGGCATTGAACCGCATGCGTCAGGAAGACCCCACGTGGGAAGTAGAGCAGAGCAAGGAATTGCGCCAAATCCTCGTGCACGGTCAGGGAGAGTTCCACCTCCGTACGCTTAAATGGCGTTTGGAAAACCTGGATAAGATTGCCGTTGAATTTTACGAGCAGCGCATTCCTTATCGCGAAACCATCACCAAGGCAGCCCGTGCCGACTATCGCCACAAGAAGCAGAGCGGTGGTGCAGGTCAGTTCGGCGAGGTACACCTCATCGTTGAGCCTTATTCCGACGGAATGCCCGATCCCACGGTCTACAAGTTCGGCAACCAGGAAATCCGCATTGCCATGAAGGGCAAGGAGGAAATTCCCTTGGAGTGGGGCGGCAAACTCGTGTTCATCAACTCCGTTGTGGGCGGCGCCATCGACACGCGCTTCATGCCCGCCATCCTCAAAGGCATCATGAGCCGCATGGAGCAAGGCCCGCTCACCGGCAGCTATGCCCGCGACGTGCGTGTCATTGTTTACGACGGCAAGATGCACCCGGTAGACTCCAATGAAGTGAGCTTCATGCTCGCCGGCCGCAACGCGTTCAGCCAGGCCTTTAAGGAAGCCGGTCCGAAAATCCTCGAACCGATTTACGACGTGGAGGTATTCGTGCCTGCTGAGAAGATGGGCGACGTGATGAGCGACCTGCAAGGCCGTCGCGGCATGATTGTCGGCATGAGCAGCGAAAACGGCTATGAGAAGCTGCAGGCCAAGGTGCCTTTGAAGGAGATGTCTTCTTATTCCACCACGCTCAGCTCGCTCACGGGCGGCCGCGCTTCGTTCATCATGAAGTTCGCCAGCTACGAGCTCGTGCCCGGCGACATCCAGAACAAGCTCGTCGAAGCCTTTGAAAAGGAACAGGAAGAAGATAAATAACATCGTTTCAAATATCCGCGAAACTCCTCGGCGCAAGTCGGGGAGTTTTTTTGCGTCGAAAGTCCCGGATTCCTTTTGTTTTGATGCAAAAATCACCATATTGATGTGCAAAATGTCGGTTTCGCTTACTAAAATCTGAATTTTTGATATATTCCGATTAAACCAAACGATAATTTGCACGGTCTAAGAGATAAAGACCCGCAAAAGGGTGAGAGCATTCACAGAATACAAACCATTAGAACTTACAACCATGAAACGCAGACTTTACACACTGGTTCTTACCGTAAGCCTCGCGCTTGGACTTAGCGCAATGCCTTACAGCGTGGCACGCGAGCAGGCTCTTTATCTCACAGACAAGATGGCTTATGAACTCCGCCTCAATAGTTGGCAGTATGAGCAGGTTTATCAAACCAATCTCGATTATTTCCTCAGCATCGACAGTGAACCGCAGGCCTACGGCGCATATTGGACTTACCGTAACGACGACCTTTACTACATACTCCAAGAAGCGCAGTACAGGCTCTATTCCACTATCGACTATTTCCTGCGCCCGATAAAATGGCTCAAAGGAGGCTGGCACTTCACCGTTTGCAATCACTACCGCCCCGGACATTATTATTATAAGCGCCCTGTGGCTTACGTGGACATTATTATTATAAGCGCCCTGTGGCTTACGTGAGTTACTGTGGCAATAGTTGGGCACACCGCAAACCCGGACACCGTCCCAATTATCACGCGCACGGCGGCGGACATAGCGGTCACAATCACGGTTATCGCCCCCGGAAAAGGCGGCAGCACCGCTTCTCGCCCGAACTTCGGCGGCGGAAACAGAGGCACCGTAACGGCGCGGCCTTCAAGCACTCCCAACAGAACCCTCAGCGGCAACCTTTCAAAGCGCAGCAACTCCGGCAATCGCAGCACGCGCCTTAGCTCCTCTTCCCCCTCGCGCGGCAGCCGCACCATTAATACCAATACGGGCAGAAGAAGTTTGCGCAGCCTGTAAAGGGGGCTATTGATAGATCTTGCTGGTTCATATAAATGCACCTTTGGCGAGCAGTTGCCAAAGGTGCATTTTAATATTGGCCATATTGTTTTGCAGTTAATTCAACGTTTGTGCAAGGCGAGAGCTGAGACCGACAAACTTGTTTGATCGGACTATGCCGAGCCGCCGCCAAACGTCTGTTGAAAACGAACCAATTTTCATACTACATACGGACATTGCTAGACTCGAGGCTCTATTAAAATAGCGAGCGCAACCGATAATACCTGTTGCGCTCGCTTCGCATAAGCATAAAAGCCTCAAGAAAATGTGTTTGCTGTATTATTTCATCACTTTTTTACCGTTCACGATATAAACGCCCTTGGGCAGCGTGTCCATAGCATCGGAAGTACCCACGCGGCGGCCGTTGAGGTCGTAGACGGGCGCGGAAGCCTTTTGGCTGTCAACGGTCGGGGCGGCGGCGATGCTTGTATCTTCCATTTCTACAATCTCGTAACTGTTCCACGGCTCTACATTGTATGCCTCCTTCGCGCCTTTCGGAACATAAACGGTGGTGAGGTTTGAGCAATTTGTGAAAACATTATTACCTGTGGTAGGCGGCGTTGAAGATTTCATTCTAATATTGGTCAAGTCCGAACAACCATAGAAAGCCCCCGCTCCAATACTCGTGACGGAATTGGGGATTGTTATTGAGGTTAAGCCCGAGCAACAATAGAAAGCAGTGTTTCCAATGCTTGTTACTGAATTGGGGATTGTTATTGAGGTTAAGCCCGAGCAACAATAGAAAGCAGTGTCTCCAATGCTCGTGACGGAATTGGGTATTGTTATGGCGGTCAAGCCAGAGCAACTATAGAAAACCATGTCTCCAATGCTCGTGACGGAATTGGGGATAGTTATGGATTTCAAGCCATAGCAATTATAAAAAGCACCGTATCCAATGCTTGTGACGGAATTGGGGATTTCTATGGAGGTCAAGCCAAAGCAACACCAGAAAGCCCCCTTTCCAATGCTCGTGACGGAATTGGGGATTTCTATGGAGGTCAAGCCAAAGCAACCAGAGAAAGCCCAGTCACCGATGCTCGTTGTGGAACTGGGAATGATTGTATTCATGCATCCTGCAATTAGCGTGCACGTTGCGGTTTCGATAATCGCGTAGCAATTGTTTCTTGAATCATAATGGGTATTTCCAGCGTCCACAACTATCGAGGTCAAGCCCGAGCATTCTTCGAAAGCCCCCGCTCCAATGCTTGTGACGGAATTTGGTATTGTTATGGAGGTCAAGCCTGTGCAATCTATGAAAGCCCAGCCTCCAATGCTTGTAACGGAATTTGGGATTGTTACGGAGGTCAAGCCCGAGCAACCAGAGAAGCAATGATCCCCCAAACTCGTTACGGAATTAGGAATTGTAATTGAGGTTAAGCCCGTGCAGCCAGAGAAGCAATGATTCCCCAAACTCGTTACGGAATTGGGTATTTCTATGGAGGTCAAGCCAAAGCAACCAGAGAAAGCCCAGTCACCGATGCTCGT
>SFPF01000022.1 GCA_004552155.1 Bacteroidales bacterium | reverse complement strand
CGAGCGCAGCCGACATTATGTAAATGTCTTGCTAATTTATATTTTACATGAGAAACTTGTCTCGTCTACTCGTTTACTTGTAAACTCGTCTACTAATAATTGAAAGATAAAACATCTCCTCAAAACCAATAGTTTTATGTCAAACTTACGATTCAAAGTTGTCGAAGAGGCGTTCAAGAAACGCCCCGTAGAGGTTGCAACACCGGCAGAACGCCCCTCGGAGTATTTTGCCAAGTTCGTGTTCAATCAGGAAAAAATGTTCAAGTATCTGCCGCTGAAGACTTACAAGCGTCTGCGCGAAGCCATAGAGCAGGGCACGCCGCTTCCCATGAGCGTAGCCGACGAAGTGGCGCAGGGCATGAAGCAATGGGCCATGTCAATGGGCGTTACCCACTGCACGCACTGGTTCCAGCCGCTCACCGAAGGCACGGCCGAGAAGCACGACGCTTTCTTGGAGCACGATTGGAAAGGCGGAATGATAGAAGATTTCAGCGGCAAGGAACTTGTGCAGCAGGAACCCGACGCTTCCAGCTTCCCCAACGGCGGTATCCGCTCAACCTTCGAGGCACGCGGCTACTCGGCCTGGGATCCTGCTTCGCCCGTGTTCATCATCGGCGACACTTTGATGATCCCCACGGTGTTTATCTCCTACACCGGCGAGGCACTCGACTATAAAGCACCCCTCAAAAAGGCACTTGCCGCTGTGGATAAGGCAGCAACGGCCGTGGCAAAATATTTCAACGAAGACGTGACGCGCGTCACCGCCAACCTCGGTTGGGAGCAGGAATATTTCCTCGTGGACGAAGGGCTCTATGCCGCCCGTCCCGACCTCTTGCTCACTGGTCGCACGCTCATGGGGCACGAGTCTTCTAAAAACCAGCAGATGGAGGACCACTATTTCGGCGCAATTCCCGAACGCGTGGCAGAGTTCATGCGCGACCTTGAAATACAGGCGCTCGAACTGGGCATACCTTGCAAGACGCGCCACAACGAGGTGGCTCCCAACCAGTTTGAGCTTGCGCCGATTTTTGAGGAATGTAACTTGGCTGTCGACCACAACATGCTCCTCATGTCGCTCATGCGCAACGTGGCACGCAAGCACGGCTTCCGCTGCCTGCTCCACGAGAAGCCTTTCGCAGGCATCAACGGTTCGGGCAAGCACAACAACTGGTCGCTGACCACCGATACGGGCATTATCCTCCACGCCCCCGGCAAGACGCCTGAGGACGCCCTTCGCTTCATCACCTTCGTAGTAGAGACCCTCATGGGCGTGTATCGCCACAATGGCCTCTTGAAGGCTTCCATCATGAGCGCCACGAATGCCCACCGCCTCGGCGCTAACGAAGCGCCTCCCGCCATCATCTCTTCCTTCCTCGGTAAGCAGGTGAGCGAACTGCTCGACCGCGTGGAGCACTCCACCACCGACGAGCTCTTTGCCATGGAGGGCAAGCACGGCGTGAAGCTCGACATTCCGCAGATTCCCGAGCTGATGATCGACAACACCGACCGCAACCGCACCTCTCCCTTCGCTTTCACGGGCAACCGCTTCGAGTTCCGCGCCGTAGGCTCAATCGCCAACTGCGCCAGCGCGATGATTGCCCTCAACACAGCCGTGGCAGAGGCTTTGACCGACTTCAAGATGCGCGTCGATGCCCGCATCGCCGCCGGAGCATCTAAGGTGTGCGCCATTCTCGACACGCTCCGCGAGGACATCAAGACCTGCAAACCTATCCGCTTCGACGGCAACGGCTACAGCGACGAATGGAAAGAAGAAGCTGCACGCCGCGGTCTTGACTGCGAAACGTCCTGCCCGCTCATTTTCGACCGCTACCTTGACGAGGCTTCGGTTGATATGTTTGAGAAGATGAACGTGATGCATCGCCACGAACTTGAAGCGCGCAATGAAATCAAATGGGAGACTTATTACAAAAAAATCCAGATTGAGAGCCGCGTGCTCGGCGACCTTTGCATGAACCACATCATTCCCGTTGCCACTAAATACCAGAGCGTCCTTGCCGACAACGTGCATAAACTGCAAGCCGCCTTCTCCGACCCTGCGAAGGTGAAGGAACTCACGGCTTACAACATCACGCTCATCGAGAAAATCAACAAGCACACGAGTTTCATTGCCGACAACGTGGAGGCAATGGTCGAGAAGCGCAAGGTGGTGAACAAGAACGAGGACATCCGCACGCTCGCCGTGGCTTACCACGACGAAGTGGCTCCTTACCTCGATGCCATTCGCTACCACATCGACAAACTCGAGCTGATTGTTGAGGACGATATGTGGACCTTGCCAAAATATCGCGAACTGCTCTTTATCAGATAATCTGCATTTTTCGCATACGTAACATAAGGGCACGATAACTCAGCGCAGGGGGCAACCCCTGCGCTGAGCCTTTTTCTGACGTATGTACAAGGCGAGCGCAGAGGCCAAGCCCGCTTGAACTATACCAAGCAGTCGCCAAACGTCTGTTGAAAACGAACGTTTGTGCCTGGAAGGCACTATAGAGCGTAGCGATAGTAACCGGGTACGAAGTGCCCGGATAAGCGCGAATTGCACGATGTGCCTGGAAGGCACTACGTCACAGGACATGCAATTTGTACACCGCAAAAGGCGTACTGCCTTCCAGGCAGAATTACTGCAACAGTTTCTTCCGAGGACTTCGTCCCCGGTTACTATCGCTACGCTCTGTAGTGCCTTCCAGGCACTTAACGCATAATTCAACCAAGCCTTCTTTTTATTATAAGCCCTTAGCGGGGCAATTCGTTTCTTATTGAAACCAAAATACCGTCAACGGCGTATCTTTTTCCTTTCCCCTTGATGTTTTTCCCTCTCCCCCTGATGTTTTCTGCTTTCTTATAAGAAATAGTTTATTACAAAGTTTGTAACACGTATTACAAACTTTCTAACACGTGTTACAAGGTTTGTAACATATATTACAAAGTTTGTAATAAAAATTATCTGCGCAGATAGGAAAAAATATCAAGGAGATAGTAATAAATTGCAAGGGGAAAGAGAAAATTTTCTTAGAATAAATGAAACGGCGTGGGCAGATTGTAAGCACTACATTGGAAAGGCGTATACAAAAACGCGCCGCAACGAGTAAAGCGTTGCGGCGCGAATAAAGGAAAGGGAAATGCTAACTTAATAGATTAGTTGGCAATTGTGGGTTTGTCTTGGAACATGTCGGGCGTGTTGGAGATTGCTTCAATCATGCCTGTGGGCATCGTTTTGAGTTCGCCGCTCTCAACGAGGGCGTCCATGTCGGCCTTAAACTCGTCGTACATGTCCTGCGTGAGGAGGTAGTACCAGTTTCCGTAGTCGCCCACCTTCATGGCAATGGTGCGGAGGTAACCCCACTGCTCGAAGTACGGGAAGAGATTGTAACCGGTCAGACGGCTGGTCTTACGAATCCAGTTGAGCATGAAAGGAGCGTAGTTGCGATACGGGTTGCACTGCGTCTCCGTGATGTAGTTGTTTTTAACCCAAGTGGAGTTGGGGAACTTGCTGCGGAGCACGGCGAGCTTGCCGTTCTTGTTGCTGTTTTGCGCGCTGGCGATCAACTCGTACTTGTCTACCTCACCCTGCTTCTCGATTTGAGAACCGTTCTCGTCGTCGTTCTGACGGAGCGACTCGTACCAGTCGGGAGCAAAGTCAGGATAACCGTTCGTGGTGAAGTAAGCATAGAGCATGATCATCGGGCAGAGCACTTCGCCAACGCCTACATCGCTGATATGTGCGCCGCGAAGCTTCTTCTCGGAAACGGGATAGATAAGAGAGTCTTTCATAGCCGTGCAAAGCTGATAGAGTTTGCTATTCCAAGAGAACAATTCGCGATCATCGTATGCGCCTTTACGGCCAGAGCTGTACTTGGTGCGGGTGCTGAACTCATTGTCTTCGAGGAAGTGCTTACGGGCAGCCGGCCAGTGATTGATCTTGTCGGAAGATCTGTAGCCCATGCGCATAATGTTTGCGTAAGAGTTTACGTTGTTCGAAACCTCAGCCACGCCGCCCCAGCAGAAGTAGGGGTGCATCTGGTGCTGGTGTCCCCACTCGTGCGAGAGGCCCCAAATGCAGTCGTCATCGCGGTTGATGATGGTGTTGCAGTTGAGCACGCGCGGCTCTTGGTCGTTGTGGAACGATACGCCGAGACCGCCCTGGAACATATAGTAAGTATAGTTCACGTAAGCGAAGGTGTGGTTGTCGGGCACGCGGTTGTACTTTTTGAAGCCGAGCACGTCGTGTTCCCATTCAATGAGGCTGTCGAGGGTGTTCATGAACTGGCGGTAGCCATAGCTGCCGTCGGTAGCGCGGCAGTAGTCCTTCAAGCCCTTGGAGGTCCAAACTGAGTGAACCTTCTTGCCGTAGCAGTCCATAAACATGCTCTTAGCGTTGGCGCAGAGCTTGTACATCTCGTTGTTCGTCTTGTCGGGCGTAAGGATACCGTTTACCTGACCGTTGATGAAGTGAACCTTCACCGTGGGGGCAAGTGCCTTGATGCGCTCGTACTCTGCGCGGCTGCTGGCCGTGTAGATTACGTAAGCGAGGCCGTCGTAGTCGAACTTATAATCAATCGTGTTCAGACCGTTGCGGAGCGAATAGTTGAACAGCTGCGGATTGCCGCCGTCGAAGTTGCCACCATTCTTGCCTTCATACCAAGCCACTACTTTAAGGCCGAGCGTCACGCCGGTGGGCAGACCGCTAACGGCAACGGCTTGCGTGCCTTTGGGGATATTGATACCCGTGGGGTTGTCGAGCTGGTCGTAAAGTTTGCCCGGCGCATTCCATTCGGCAGAGAGCACCTGCGGAGCAAGGCGCAAGGGATAGTCGGCAATGCGGTATTCGCTCTTGTAAGAACCGTCGAAAAGCGCCTGTGCAAGGCTCTTAACGAAAGAGTCTTCAACGTTGTTGATGTCGGCCTGCGTCACCTCGGGCTTAAGCTGCGTGAGGGCATCGTCGGCAAAGAGGCCGAGCAAAGCTTCGCGCTCGCCCGTCTGGCGCATGAATTGCATTTCAGCGCAAGAGGCGTAGCCGCCTGAACCATTGTCAGCATAGCCGTTATATACCTTGAACTGAATGCTGGCGGGGTTGAGGATAGGAGTTTCAAACGAGAAGATGTAGTTAGAATAGCCGCAGTCGAATACACCGAGCGAGGTGTAGGACGTTTCGCCCGTGCGCTTCACAAATACTTCCACGCGGCCGAAGTTACCGTTGGACTGCCCGTCCTGGCGCGTTGTGTAATTGATGTAGTCGATGCGCTCTACATTTTTGAAGTTGTAGGTCAAGACAACGGGGTTGCTGTCTGAAATGGCGAAATAGGGCGACCATGAAGAGTGGTAGAAAGTGGAGTTATCGCCGTCGTAAGACTTTTCGATGCCGAAACCGCTCTGGTTGGTGTTGGCCGTGGCGGAAGAGGGCTTAACCTGCGTGTCGCCGGGTAGGTCCTTAATGGCTTCGCTGCGTGTCTGGGTGATGAGGAGTTCCTGCGTGAGGCCGTTGGCTTCGTTGGCAAAGACCACCTTGCCCTGGCGCTGCTCGTCACCGGTGTTCTCGGCGAGATGTACGTATACGCGGCCGTTGTCGCCCTTGCGCACCGTAATCCAAGAAACGGTCGGCGTGGCGGTGTAGTCAACGTTGGCTGTGATGTCGTAGCACAAGGTGCGTTCGCGATAGTTCGTCAGCTGCTTGTGCGGGGTAACGATGGCAGGGAATGCGCCGTCGGGCAACGTGTTCTGGGCCTGCGCTCCGGGCGTGCCGCAAACAAGTGCCGTGGCCATGCTCATGCCAAAGAATATATTTTTGAGCTTCATGATTTGAATTGTTTTAATGATAAATGCTATATAATTGTTGTCGCTATATATATTATATATTGTCTGTTAGAGCACGACCTTCCTGCCGTTCACTACGTAGATGCCGCGGTTGAGGCGAATGGTCTTTTCTCCGTTCTGGACGCTGCCGTTCCAAACCTGCTTGCCGTCGATGGTGAAGACAGCGGCGCGGGTTTGTCCGTTGGCGCGGAGCGTGAGTTCGCCGCGTCCGGGAATGATTTGCAGCTCGTTGCCGGCTTCGTTCACCACCTTGTCAATGCCCGTGGCGTTCTCTTCGCCAACGGCAAAAGCGTTGGTCGTGAGCACGAGGTCGGGATAGGTGGTGCTGGTCATCTGAGAAAATCATGCGGCCGCGCAGGCTTGCGGACGTGGCACTGCCAATCCAGTATTCATTGGTCTTGGCGGAGGTGGAAGCAAGCGACATTTCGGTGTATTGGCCTGCTTCGTTATCAAATTTCCAAGCCGTGAAAGCAATACCCGTGTAGTTGCCGTTACCATCTTGGAACCACTCGGAGAGGTCGAGCTGATATTGCGGCTTTGTGCGGTCGGAATAGGAGGGACACTTAACGACATAGTAATACTTGTTGTCCTTCAATTGAAGCGCAGAGGAAATGTCCACCATTGCCTGCGGTGCATAAACCATGTTGGCGGGTTTATACTTGGCGTTGGGGAGCGCATTGAAAGCGAGCTTGTTGTTGTTGCAGACAATGCTGTTGGGCTTGCTGACCGAGAAGTCGATTTGCGAAATCTGGTTGTTGGCGCACGAAAGTTCCGTGAGTTTGCTGCTGTAAGCAAGGGGAAGCTTCGTGAGCTTGTTGTTGTCGCAATAGAGGTGGCGGAGTTCGGGCAGCGAGTCGCTCTTGGCAGAAAGCGTGGTGAGCGAATTGTTGTAGCAAGTCACCAAAGAAACCTCGGGGGCCGGGGTGAGGTCGATGCTCTTCAAGCTGGGATTGCCTTCGCAGCGCAGCTGGTCGAGGTTAGAGTTGCCCGTGAGGAGCACGGTGCTGAACTTGTTGTTGGCAATGTTGGCGTGCTGCAATTCGGCAGAGGTAATCGAGAAGCGACCGCTCGAACCGGTGACGGTAGTAATCCTGTTGCCCGAGATGTTCACGTTTTGCAGAGCGGGGAACTTGTCAACCGTGAGGATGACGCGCGTCAGGGAGTTGTTGGCGCAGTCGAGGTCGGTAAGCTCGGTGCAAGCGTCTACGTTGAGCGACGTGAGCTTGTTGTCCTGGCAGTAGAGCGAGCGCAGGTTGGGTGCGCCGGTGAGTGTGATGCTCGTGAGTTCGTTGCCGGCGCAAACGAGCGTGGAGAGCTTGCGGCTGCCGGTAAGTTTAATCGTTGTGCCCTTCACGGTGCCAGTAATGGTGCAAAGGTCTTCGGCAGTAGCGGGATAGGCCACGGGATTGCCGTCGCCCCAGTCCACGGTTACGCCGGCACTGGTTTGGTTGACCATCAGCGTCATCGGCGAGTCAACGGCCTTTGCCGTGACCATGGTGACAGTCTGGTCTTGTGCAAATGCAGGGGAAATGCCGAGCATTCCGAGCGCAAAAGCACAGAGAAAAAGTCTGTTTCTTTTCATGATAAATTATTTGAGGTTTGAGAATTTGGAAAATATTTTAGCATCCATTGAAATGCGGAAAAGGCGCATCCGAAACGTAAAAAGGAACAGGATTTAGGGGAAAAGAACATAAACATAAGAAATCCCGCTTCTTTCATAGTAGCAAGCATGCGCAAAACCGCATTTTAACCCTACAAAGTTGCGAAATAAATATAAGCTTGACAAATATATACTGTCTTTTTTGCAATTTTCTTAGCAGAGAGAGGCCAAAGCGAGCAATTTTGCAGAAGAAAATGCTTACCGCAATATAAATGCGCCGCGATGGGCAACGTCGAAGGCTTCGATTCCCGCCGCTTCGGCCTCGCGGGCAAAGAGTTCGGCGCGTCGCTGCGAAAGGGAACTGTGCAGCACAACGAGGCGTGGCCGATAGAAAGCAAGTGCGTGGGTGAGCGTGCCGCGAAAGTCGGGTTGTGCTGCTTAGGCAGCCAGCCGACAGGCATCGCAATGCGCCGGCCGCTGAAAGCAAGGACGTGCGGCGTAACGTGCAGTTCGGCATTATCAAAACCTGTTTCGACAAACTGCGGGGCGGGCAAACGGCGCGTCTTCCAGAAGGTGCGCTGCACGCTCTTCAAAGCAAGCAGGGCGGAGTCGGCAGGAACGGCGGAATAAATGTAAGATTGCTCGCCGACAAAATGCACACAAGGGGCACGGCGCACATTATAAACCACCACGAAAGGACGCTGCGCATAACGCCGCGCTTCAAAATATTCCGCCACGGCACAAAGGGTAATAACCAGTGCCGCCACGTAGACAAAATGCGGCAGCCGCCAACGCCTGTATTGCAGGACGCAATAATATAACGCATAGCAACCGAATACCGTGCAGGCAGTCGGTGCCACCTGTAAGCAACTTCCGGGTAAGGAAGACACCCATGCCAAAACCGAGTTGAGCAGAAAGACCAAACTATTCAGCACAGCGGCAATCGGCGTTGCCATAAACGGCAACAGGAAAAAGCAGGCAGACAGCACCAAAAGCAGATACGCCAGAGGAATCACAATGAAACTTACGGGCAGGGCCAAAAGCGGCAAAACGTGGAAGTGGAACGCCACTAACGGGGCCGTTCCAATCTGTGCGCGCAAAGATGTAGTAAAGAGTTGATAAAAGTAAAATAAAACTTTCTGCCTCAAAGTTTTGCGCCTATCATATATGGGGCGGCGATATAATATAAAAAAGACGGAAAGGAAACTTAATTGGAAGCCCGCGTCAAAGAGTGCCTGAGGCGAAAAAAGCAGGATAATGAAGGCTGCCACGCTGAGGTTGACCAACGGATTGCTGTCGCGGCTCAGCAAACTGCACGCCTGCATCACGGTAAGCATCACGGCGGCGCGGATCAGCGACAGCGGATGCCCTGCCATACCAACAAAGACCCACATCAATAGCAAAAGGATAATATTGGCAAGGGCATACAACCTGCGGCGCGGGCGGAGCGGACTGATGAGCAGGGAGAGAAAACCGAAGAGTATGCCGAGGTGCAAACCCGAAAGCGCAAGGACATGGCTTGCACCCGTTTGCGAAAACACGTCGCGCACCTCTGAGGAAAGATAAAGTTTGCTACCCAATGTCATTGCTGCGAGGACGGGAAATGCCTCGGCGTTGCAATAGCGGGCAAGCCTTTCGAGCAAATCGCTGCGCAGCATCGCCAACTTCGCCAAAAGCGTGGGAGCAGCACTTTCGCCGAGAAAAGTCCAATGCACGCTATCGCAGAAGGCCGTGCCAGCAACGCCCTGTCGTCGCAAATATGAAGCATAGTCAAACTCATCGGGGTTGCCTTGATTTTTCGGCGTGCTGATTCGTGCGGAAAAGGCAATGGCGCAGCCTGTTTGCAGACTGTCGGCTTTCGTTCCTTGCAGATAGAGTTGCACGGTCTTGCCGCCTTGCTCGCCTTTAAGCAGTTCGGCACGGACCAACTGTGCGCCGGGATAGATTTTCTGCACGTGCGTTATCTCTGCCTGCCATGTCTGTGACTGCTCTGTCCAAGAAGTATCTATTTTTGAAAAGGAAAATAAGAGATTTGCCCCGCCGGCAAAGAGAAATGCAGCATACAGCAACCACACCGAGGTACGCCGCGACCCTTTGCTGCGATCGTTTGTAAAATAAAGCAAGGCCACATAAGCCAATGCCGTTGCAACTGCACCCCAAAGCCATGGCATGGGCTCTTGCAAACCTTCGGGCACATAATAAGCCGCCAGTGTGCCGAGGATATAGGCAAGCAAGACGCGCAACAAAGGAATTTGCTCAAAAATAGAATGGTGCTTGCTCTGGCGGGGACGGGGAATTGGCATGCGGCGTATCATCAAAAAAAGGCGTGCTGCGAGCACACCTTTTATATATTGTATAGGATAAAATTTCTAATATCTCAAAATCTGTCCTGCACGGATTTTGGAACGGCTATTCAGGCGGTTGGTGCGTTCCAAAGACTTTACCGTGGTGCCGAGGCGGCGGGCAATGGTGTAAAGGCTGTCGCCCTTGCGCACTTTATAGTAACGCGGCGAACTGCTGTTGGAAGCCATATCGCGCGAACCGCGCTTCTTGCTTTTGGCTGCGGGCAGCGCGCTGGAAGGATCTGCATCATGCTCGCCGATATCGTCGTTGTTCGCAAGCAGTGCTGCATTTGCATCAGGCAGGCCTGCGGGACGGTGGAACACGAAATAGTCGCCCGTCACGTCTTGCTGTGGAAAGTCAAACAGCAATTCGGGGTCGATAGGCTGACCAAGCACACGCGTTTCAAAGTGAAGGTGCGAACCGAAAGAACGACCCGTATTGCCGCCCAAACCAATAGGTTCGCCAGCCTTTACCTCCTGATTGGTGGTTACAAGTTGCTTGGAAAGATGTCCGTAGATGGTTTCAAGTCCGTTGTGGTGGCGCAACACTACATAATATCCATAACCTCCTGCATCGTAGCGCACCACTCGCGCTTTTCCGTCAAAAGCTGCGACAATCGTGTCGCCAGTATAAACTTTAATATCAAGCCCTTTGTGAACGCGGCGGAAAGCCGGGCGATAACCGTAACGCGAGGTAACATTGCGCGAAGGTGTCGGCATACAGAAACCGCGCAAATCAATCTTCACACTGTCGGGTAAAGCACTTGCTACCTGCTTTTCCGTGTAAGGGTGAGCGCGTTCAGTGTTCCACGTGCTATAAAGTTCTTCGTCCAAACGCTTTTCTTTTCTGCGGATAACACGGCGCAGCGCCACGGAATCAACGGCGCGTAAGCGGCGGTCTATAGGTGCCTGGCTGGCTAAAAGGTCTTGGCTGAATGCCGGAAGGGAGAAAAGAGTGAATAAAAAGAAGAATATAGGGAAACGTAAGGACATGATAATAGATTTATTGGAAAATCGATTGCAAATATAGGGCTTTATTACGAATTATCATAGCAAATAAGTCGTTTTCAGGCACATTATTAACACTATGTGCCTTATTCTTAACATTCTTAATTGCTTCAGACCGTCAATTCCCGGTATCGAGGATAGGGATTTGGAGGGTCGTGCCCTTCTCGATATTATTGGGATTCTTTATTCGGTTGTGGCGGATAATGACATTGACATATTTATCCGAGCCATAGTATTTGCGGGCAATGGAATAAAGCGTTTCGCCGCGTGCCACAGTGTGCGGCTGCGTGGCAACCGTGGTGTCGGCCGGGGGCGCGGGGGCAACTTCTGCGGGTGCGGATTGCTGCTTGCGGGGCGCGGGGTCAGGCTTTACAGGCTTGCTTTTACGGGACTCGGGCTGCTCCGGATTTTCCGAATTAAGCGGATTTTCCGAAATTTTCGGGGCGGTTGTTTCTGCCGGCGCAGGCTGCGGTTTTGCGGGTGCGGTCTTAGCCGGCTGTACCTTGGCGGCAGGCTGGGCGGGCTGCGGCTCTGTCCACTCGGGCAAGCCGATGATGCAGGGGCATAGCAGGCGGTAATAGCCGGCAAAGTAGCTGAGCAGCATCAGTGCGAGGACAAAGAAAAACACGCCTATGGCTTTCCACCAGTTAAACGGACGGCGGGGCGGCTGTTCGGTGTATTCGTATGAAACAGGCAAGGCAGACGGCGCTTCTTCCTGCTCCTCGGCTTCGGGTTCAGGAGCTTTTTCGCTTTCAAGAGTAGTATCGGCGGCAGGTTCTTCGGCCTTTGCAGGCTCTTCTTCCTTTTTCTCAGCCGTCACAATGGTTTGAGGTTCAGTAGCAACTGGCTCTTCCATAGGTTCTTCGGTTTCCTCGACAGGCTCTTCTTTAAGCACCTCTTCGGGTACTTCCTCCTTGACCTCTTCTTCGACAACCTCTTCGGTAGGTTCATCTGCGGGCATCTCTTCCGCAACCTCCTCAACCGTTTCTTCTGCTTCTTCATTTTCCAGCGCTTCTTCGGCGGCAGCGGCATCAATGGCATCAAGTTCTGCCTGCTCGGTCTCGTCGCTAAGATCGATGGTCTCGAAATGCGCAAAGGGGCGGTTGATTTCTTCTTTCAAGGTATTGTCGGGAATGAAGGACACCTTTGTATGTCCTTCAATCTGAAAGCGTTCGCCCGTATTGATGTTCACGCTTTCTCGGTCGCTCACAGCGACGAGTTTAAACGTGCCAAAGCCTTTCACCTTGACAAATTTATCAGAGAGCAGGGCTTCTTCAACCACCTCGAAAAGGGTGCGTGCAAACGCCTCGCAAGTTTTCTTGTCGAGGGTCTCATCGGCAGCTGTCATGAACTCTGCCAATTCTTGAAGCGAAATTTTGTTCTTTACAGGCATCCTTTATTGTATTTTATCTTTCAACACACTGCTCGGCTTGAAGGCAAGCGCGAGTTTGGGCGGCACGAGTTTGCGCTTCTTGGTAATAGGGCTGACCACCACGCGCTCCAACTTCTTTTTCACCTCAAAACTTCCGAAGCCGGGCACGTTCAGGCTGTTTTCATCGTCGAGATTTTCCGACAGAGCCTTGGCAAACGCGTTCGACATTGCCTGAACTTCTTTTTGGGAAATGCCCATGCGGCGGGAAACTGCGTTGAGAAAATCTTTGTTATTCATATATATAATATTGTATCAGTCCTCAATCGTGGCATAAAGGTCGAATTCATCGGCTCCCGTGATTTCAGCCGTATAGAATGCGCCGGTTTGCAGCGTCTGCTCGTTTACAGGCACGAGTACCTCGCAATCCACTTCGGGAGAGTCGGCCTCCGTACGCCCTATGTAGTAATCGCCTTCTTGGCGGTCTATCACCACCGTGACGCGCTGACCGACTTTCGCGGCACAGAGTTCGGCGGAGATGCGCTCTTGCACAGACATCAGTTTGTCCAGCCGCGCCTGCTTCACCTCTTCGGGCACATCGTCTTCATAGTTCAGGGCTGCGTAAGTGCCTTCTTCCTCGCTGTAAGCAAAAGCCCCCATGCGGTCGAAACGCACCTCGCGCACAAATTCGAGGAGTTCGTTGAAGTCTTCCTCCGTCTCGCCCGGAAATCCGACCATCAGCGTGGTGCGGATACAGATGCCGGGCACCTCGCGCCGCATCTCCTGTAAAAGGGCAAGGGTCTCGGCTTTCGTGATGTGGCGCTGCATACGCTGCAACACGGGATCAGCAATGTGTTGCAACGCTATATCTAAATAGTTGCAAACATTTGGGTATTCGCGCATTACGCGCAGCAAATCTTTTGGAAAATGCGTGGGATAAGCATAATGCAACCTTATCCAACGCACGCCTGGAATCTGCGCCATGGCTTCTATCAGTTGAGGCAGGCGTTGCTCCTTGTAGAGGTCGATGCCGTAGTAGGTAAGTTCCTGGGCGATGACTTGGAACTCGCTCACCCCATCTGCCACCAATTCCCTGACTTCATCGAGGATTTCTTCCATGGGACGGCTTTTGTGGCTGCCTGTGATGATGGGAATGGCGCAATAGGCGCATTTGCGGTCACAGCCCTCGGATATTTTCAAATAGGCGTAGTGTTTGGGCGTGGTGAGCACGCGGCGGTTGCGCAGCGTCTCGTCGTAATCGCCGCAAAGGTCGGTGAGCAATTCCTTCCAGTTGAACTTGCCGTAAAACTTATCCACCTGCGGCACTTCCTCAACGAGCTCATTGAGGTATCTTTCAGAAAGGCAACCCATTACGAACACTTTTTTGAGTTCGCCGCGCTCTTTTGCGTCGCATAGTTCGAGTATCATGTTCACACTCTCCTCTTTAGCGTCGCCGATAAAGCCGCAAGTGTTCACCACGGCCACGTCGCCGTGCGTCCGCTCGGGGTTGTGATATATTTTATAGCCGAATTTCTTGAATTGCCGCATCAGCTGCTCCGAATCCACAAGGTTTTTGGAGCAGCCCATCGTGATGATGTCTACGCTGTGCATATATATTATTATATGTATATATAGGAAAAAAAAGTCCTTACTGATTTTACGCCTCTTTGTCGCCAAACAGCGAGTCTACAAAGGCGCGGCGGTTGAAGGGCTGCAGGTCGGTCATCTTTTCGCCGAGACCGATGTACTTCACGGGCACTTTGAGCAAATGCGAGATGCCGATTACCACGCCGCCTTTTGCTGTGCCGTCGAGTTTGGTCACGGCAAGTGCCGTTACTTCTGTGGCTTTTACAAACTGGCGTGCCTGCTCGTAGGCATTCTGACCTGTGCTGCCGTCGAGCACGAGAAGGATTTCGTGGGGCGCATCGGGTACCACCTTACGCATCACGTTCTTTATTTTCGTCAGTTCGTTCATCAGGCCCACTTTGTTGTGCAGACGGCCGGCGGTGTCGATAATCACCACGTCTGCCCCCTGTGCCTTGGCCGATGAAAGCGTGTCGTAAGCCACGCTGGCGGGGTCGCTGCCCATCTGTTGCTTCACCACAGGCACACCCACGCGCTCGCCCCAAATGCAGAGCTGCTCCACGGCGGCTGCGCGGAACGTGTCGGCCGCGCCGAGCACCACTTTCTTGCCGGCCTCCTTAAACTGGTAGGCCAGTTTGCCGATTGTAGTGGTTTTGCCCACGCCGTTCACGCCGACCACCATGATAACATACGGCTTCTTGTCTTCTGGCAGGTCAAATCCCGTTTCGTCGTCGTTGCCGCAGGTGGTAAGGAGGGCGGAAATCTCTTCGCGCAGAATGTTTTGCAACTCCGAAGTACCCACATACTTATCGCGGGCCACGCGCTCCTCGATGCGCTGGATAATCTCGACGGTAGTGTCTGCGCCCACGTCGGAAGTAATCAGAATCTCCTCGAGGTTGTCGAGTACCTCGTCGTCTACCTTGCTTTTGCCGGCCACGGCGCGTGCGAGTTTGCCGAAAAAGCTTTCTTTCGTCTTTTCAAGGCCGGCGTCGAGCGTTTCCTTGTTTTTTTTCTTAGAAAAGAAATCAAAAAATCCCATACAAGTCGTTTTTATGGGGTGCACTGCCGCGTTTTCGCCTATGCAGGCAATGCACACAAATCCTAATTTGTTGCAAAAATACGTTTTTTTGCTGAATTAATCGCAGTTTCTTATAAGGCAGTGCTTGTTTTTTACGCTTTTCTGCGCAGATAATGGCAGTTTTGCCCCAGCAAAGTAATAAGTTTTGCTTACTTTTGCAAAGGATAATTCTTAATGGTTTATTTATCTGCTTTGCCACGCACTTTCTGACATTCATTTATATGCAACTTATCCAGAAATATTTTCCGAACCTTACGCCGCAGCAGACGGAACGCTTTGCTCAGCTCGATGCGCTCTACCGCGACTGGAACGCAAAGATTAACGTCATCTCGCGCAAGGATATCGACAACCTTTATCCCCACCATGTGCTTCATTCCTTGGGCATTGCCAAGGTAATCAACTTCCGCCCCGACACCGAAATAATGGACATCGGCACGGGCGGCGGTTTCCCCGGCATACCGCTTGCCATCATGTTTCCTGAATGTAGGTTTTACCTGATTGACTGCATCGGCAAGAAGGTGCGCGTGGCTCAGGCGGTGGCTGACGCGCTTGGACTGGAAAATGTGACGGCGGTGCACCGCAATGTGATAGAGGAAAAGGGAAAGTTCGACTTTGTGGTGAGTCGTGCCGTGATGAACCTAAACGATTTGTTCAAACTCGTGCGCAAGAATGTGCGCCCCGGAGGCACTAACGCCCTGCCCAATGGACTGATTTGCCTGAAAGGCGGCGACCTCG
This sequence comes from Bacteroidales bacterium, assembly GCA_004552155.1. Lineage (GTDB taxonomy): Bacteria > Bacteroidota > Bacteroidia > Bacteroidales > Bacteroidaceae > Alloprevotella. The sequence goes on along the minus strand of SFPF01000022.1, from coordinate 2,991 downwards.
CCGAAGAACTGCGGCCGCTTTGCAAGACGGCCGTGACTTGGCCCTTGTCAGGATATTTCCAAGAAGAATTTTTTGAAACGAAAAGCGCGGTATATGTGCCGTGCCGGTAGATATTTTTTTCCATAAAGAGATGAGCACGCTCCATTACAAGACATTTACCGTCAACTTTATTGAAGAGAATTGCTATCTGCTTTGGGACGAAAGCCGCGAGGCGGTAATCGTTGACTGCGGTGCTTTTTTGCCGGCAGAATGTGAGCAGATACGCGCGTTTGTGGCCGAGAACGATTTGATAGTAAAGCATCTGCTCAACACGCACGCCCATTTTGACCACCTTTTTGGCGCACAGTTTTGCAGCGACACGTGGGGCGTGCTGCCCGAAATATCGGCTGACGAAGTGGAAACCTATCATCAGGCCATTCCGCAAATGCAAGCGTTCCTGCATCGCGCTTTCCCCTTGCAGTTGCCCACGCCCGGCCGGACGTTCCGCGAAGGAGATATGATTAGTTTCGGTTCTCATGTCTTGCGCGTCATTGCCACGCCCGGCCACACGCCGGGCGGCGTGTGCTTCTATTGCGAAGAAGAAGGTTTGCTGCTCACGGGCGACAGCCTGTTCCGTTGCAGCATCGGCCGCTGCGACCTGCCCGGAGGCGATGCCAGCAGCCTCGTGACGGCTTTGTCGGAAAAAATCCTCACGCTGCCCGAAGACGTGAAAGTGCTGCCCGGGCACGGTCCGAGTACTACCATTGGCTACGAGCGTATGAATAACATGATGTTGCGATAAATGGAGTTATTTTAGTAAACAAGTAAACGAGTAAACTAGTAAACGAGACAAGTTACTCTTGAAAAATAATTAGCACAACATTCTTGTCTCGTCTACTTGTTTACTAGTCAACTCGTAACTATATAAATGGAGCAAAAGTCCTACGACCTGATTACCGTTTTAGGCCCTACGGCCTCCGGCAAGACGCGCTTTGCCGTGCAGTTGGCCGACCGCCTCGCCGCTGAAATCATCAGCGGCGACAGCCGGCAGGTGTACCGTCGCATGGACCTCGGCACGGGTAAGGACTTGGACGACTACCGCATCGGCGACCGCAGCGTGCCGTACCATTTGATAGACATTGTCGAACCCGGCACGAAGTATAACGTATTTGAATACCAGCGCGACTTTCTCGAAGCCTACAACGACATCCACCGGCGCGGCCGCAAGGCGGTGCTCTGCGGCGGCACGGGGCTGTATATTGAGAGCGTGCTGCGGGCATACAGGCTAAGTCCCGTGCCGCAAAATCCCGAATTGCGCGAAAGATTGGCCGCCACATACAAGTCGCTGCACAATACGACCGACGTGGACACGGCGCAGCGCGCCATACGCGCCATAGAGATTGAGGAATATTATCGCCAAACGCCGCTCGACCGTCGCCCCTTCCCGAAGATAGAGAGCCTGACGCTCGGTGTGGACGTGAGCCGCGAGGTGCGCCGCGAGCGCATCAGCCAAAGGTTGCGCAAGCGCCTCGACGAAGGCATGTGTGGCGAGGTGGAGCGTCTGCTCGCAGAGGGCATCAAACCGGAAGACCTCATCTATTACGGTTTGGAGTATAAATATGTGACGCTCTACGTTACGGGGCAAATCACTTTTGATGAAATGGCGCAGCAACTCGAAATCGCCATCCATCAGTTTGCCAAAAGGCAGATGACGTGGTTCAGAGGCATGGAGCGCCGCGGCACGCCCATACTTTGGATAAGGCTCGGCGAGGATTTCGATGAAACGCTGCGGCTGAACCCCGGATTAGCAGAAAAACTCTTTTAGCCACCTACTATGGAATTGAGACCTACGAATATACAGACCGACGAAAACGTTTCGGCCGAGAGCGCCACGCAGCGGCTCACGGGCGAGATTGCCGACATGGGCGTTATCTTCTGCCCGCGCAACCGGCAAGGCGGCACGCGCCGCCGTCTGCGCAAAATCCTGCACCTGTTGCAGGAGCGCGGCGCGGCGTTCGACTACGTGTGGAGCGAAAGCCCGGGATCGGTGGAACGCCTGGCGTCGATGATGACCCGCGCCGGCTACAAAAAGATTGTCGTTGTGGGCGGCGATGCCGCGCTCAACCATGCCCTCTGCGGCATCTTTTCGGTCAATGGCGGCGAGGGACGGCTGCCGGCCTTGGGCGTAATACCCGCCGGTTACGGCAACGACTTCGCACGCTTTTGGGAACTCAATGCAGGCGACAGCCGCGCAGCCGTCGACGCCTTGCTGCGCGGCCATGAGCGCAAGGTCGATGTGGGCGTTTGCACGCTCGGCGGTAAGGGCGGGCAGAAATATTATTTCCTCAACTGCGTCAACCTCGGCGTGGCGGCATCTATCACGAGCCTGCGCCGCAAGACGCGCACCCTTTGCGGACTCAACACGCTTTCTTACCTTTTCTCCGCCGTGCTTCTGCTTTTCAAGCGCCACGCCTTCCGATTCACCTTCAACCTGCCCGGCGAGCGGGTGGACGACCGCCGCGCCATGACGCTCTGCGTCGGTTCGTCGCGCGGCTACGGGCAGACGCCGAGCGCAGTGCCTTATAATGGGCTTTTGGACGTGACCATGGTGAGCGCGCCGCAGCCCACGCAAGTGCTCCACGGCATTTGGCTGCTCTTCACCAACCGCTTCCTCAGTCACAAGAGCGTAAGCGTGTGGCGCACCAAGAGCATCGCGTTCGAAGCCACGGGCAATGCCCCGATGAGCATCGACGGGCGCGTAGTTCATGAGCGCGTTTCGCAGGTTGATTTGAGCGTGATGCAGGAAAAGATATCGTTCATAATTCCCTAAACACCCGATATGTTCCTGCTTCGATTCTTTTTATACAATATTATATTAGCCATTATCGGCTTTGCTGTGCCAGGCATTGCCGCTTATGCCCAAGAAACTGTAGAGTACAAGTTCAGTTGTGGCCGTTCGGGCACTTTAGAGGTATCGCCCGATGCTGATTTGTGGCAATGGGAAGTAGGAGA
>SFPF01000141.1 GCA_004552155.1 Bacteroidales bacterium | reverse complement strand
GCCCTTTACGCCCGCCTGCTCCGCGAGGCTGCCGATAATCCCCGCCTACGCCAGGCCACCGACCTGCGCACCTCCCCCGCCGACCAGAGCCAGCGCATGCTCAACGCCCTGCTGCCCGGCACCGCGGTGCCCGTGCACCGCCACCCGCACTCCGCCGAGACCGCCGTGGTGCTCAGCGGCTGCCTGCAAATAAATTTTTCATTGTCCGGGTCTGGGCTTAGATCTGCCTTTTTTTGCATGAGAATTTACGATGGAAACAGGGATTTTGAAGAAAAATGCCGCAAAAAGTTCCTGGATTGAAATACGATGTTCCTATATTAAAACGCAGAAAGGGTATGTACTCCCTAAATTTGCAGTCTCTATTTCTTTGCCTATGAATGTTAAGAAAATGCTCATATTATTAAGTGAGATGTGTGCGCCGGTCCAGACATTTTTGGCTACGCCCAGTGTTCCGTTTGTATCAGATCTGCCCCGATTTTCAAAGAAAAAAGCAATCTCCGTGGGCATCTTGTTTGCAAGAGAACCAAAAATGCCTTGATAAAAATCCATTTTTCTTATATGAAAGTCTTAACTTTGTAGCAGAAATATGTTTATTTGGTCTTAGTCGGTGATTAAACGGTTTAAGGGAATGGTTGCAGATTTGTGCCGTTCTGCCTTAAATGGACATTTGTTCCCTTGGCGCGGTCATATATTGACGTGTCTCACCCCGAAATGCAAAGAAAGGGGAGTCGGGGAAGAATATCCAGGCGTGAAAACATCGGTTGGCGACAAATAGGCGTCGCGTCGTGTGAACATGGAAAACCATTGGTATGTCATCAAGGTGCCTTATGGCAAAGCCATGCAGGTGAGCGACTATCTGCGCACGCAGTCCGTTCGCACCTTTTTCCCTATGACGTACCGCCGCGGCGATGAAAGCCGTAGGCTGGTGCCGGTGATACATAACCTTTGCTTCGTTTACGACACAGAAGCGTCTTTGCGTCATTGGTTGGAAGAAGTAGAGCGCCATTTCGGCGGCGCGGCGTATGCAGTCCCTTACATTGACCGTGCTACGCGTCGCATAATGATTGTTCCTCTCGTGGAGATGGAGCGTTTCATCGAAGGCTATAAAATAGTTGGCACCGATGCCGTTTGGCTGGATCCCAATACGGTGAATTTCAGTCCCGGCGACTACGTTCGCGTCACTGGCGGTCCGTTCGAGGGCCTTGAAGGTCATATCATGCGCATCAAGCGCCAGCAGCGGGTAGTGCTCAAAGCCGGAAACCTCTTGGCAATCGCCTCAGTCTATATCCCTACCGCGCTTATCGAGCGCATACCTGAACCTCAAAATTAAGACTATACTCTAAAATTCCAGTAAAATATGGCATTGAAAAAAATATTTGAAAAAATACGTTTTGAGCGTTACCTCAGTGTCTACATCATATTGATGATAGACATAGCGATGTCCGTATTTGCCTCAATGTTGACATTGATTACAGAAAACCTGCTTTTCATCAATCACGGAGTGTTTTCGGGGGCATTTGTCGCTCAGTGGCTGTTGACTGGGACCGTAGCAATCTGCGCGTTCTTTTATATCTTCAAGACGTATTATGCAGTAATCCGCCATACTGGGCTGCGTGAAATCTGGAGGCTGGCCGCGGCCGTTACGGGTAAGGGTGTAGTCATGACCCTTGTTATGGCGCTATGCCCGGTAGTGCACTATTCCTTTACGCATTATGCCGCTCTGCTGATACTGGATTGGCTCTACACGATGGTAGTGTTGGTGCTGGTTCGTGTGGCGATGCTTTTGGTTTATGACTATATCCGCAGCAAGTCGCGCGATGCACGCTCGCTCGAAACAATTCTAATATACGGAACCGACGACAAGGCCATCTCTTTTGTTCAAACCATGCAAGAGAGCGCCAAATACAACGTCGCCGGTTTCCTCGTTTTCGGAGATACGACTCAGCATCATGTCATTGTCGGAAAACATGTCTATTGCGTAGAGAGCGAACGCGAGTTTGCCGCAGTGGTCAATGCGCGCCAGGTGGATGCCATCATCTTTGCCCACCGCAACGATGCGCGCTTGGAAGAAAACCGCCTCATCCGTTATTGCATTTCCCGCCATATCAAAGTGCTCTATTCCCCTTCGGTGGAAGAGGTGGTAAATGGAAAAGTAAATGTCGACGCGGTACGCAGCATCAAGATTGAGGATTTGCTTGGGCGTCCTGAAATCAAAATCTCTCTCGAGCAGATTCGGTCCTACTTCCAGGGTAAGACGGTGATGGTGACCGGCGGTGCCGGCAGCATTGGCTCGGAACTTTGCCGTCAACTGGCGAGCTTTGGCGTACGCAACCTTGTGCTTTATGACAATGCCGAGACCCCGATGCACAACATCCGCCTCGAGCTTGAAGAGCGCTATCCGGGATTGAAGTTTACCCCCGTTATCGGCGACATACGCCTCAAGGCGCGCCTCGACTTCGCTTTCCGCACCCACCATCCGCAGGTAGTGTTCCACGCCGCCGCCTACAAGCACGTGCCCCTAATGGAAGAAAATCCGTGCGAGGCCGTACTTGTGAACGTGGCAGGTACGCGCAACGTTGCTGACAAGTGCTTGGAATACGATGTGGAAAAAATGGTGATGGTGAGCACCGACAAGGCGGTGAACCCCACCAATATCATGGGCTGCACCAAGCGCCTTGCCGAGATTTATGTGCAAAGCCTCGGGCTTGCCATAGAGCAAGGTCGCAAAGACGTGATTCCCCGCTTCCGCGAGCAGATTGCCAAGGGCGGTCCCGTGACCGTGACGCATCCCGACATTACGCGCTTCTTCATGACCATTCCCGAAGCATGCAGCTTAGTTATGGAAGCAGCTACGATGTCTACGGGCAATCAGATCTTCGTGTTTGATATGGGAGCCAGCGTGAAGATTGCCCATCTTGCAGAGCGCATGATAGAATTGGCAGGCTTCATGCCGGGAAAAGATATAAAGATAGAGTATACCGGTTTGCGTCCGGGCGAGAAACTCTACGAAGAAGTGCTCTCAAATTCAGAAAATACAATACCGACGCACCACAACCGCATTCGCGTGGCGAAGGTGCGTCAATATGCCTATGCAGATGCACTTGCCGCCGTTGACAAACTCGAAAATCTGAGCCGCGAGGTGAAGATTCCAGAAATGGTGGTGCTTATGAAGCAGACCGTTCCAGAGTTCAAGTCCAAGAACTCCGTGTTTGAGAAATACGATAAGCCGACAAACTAACGATAGAGAATTTGTCTATGGACAAGCAGTTGAAGAAATGCCCGTTAGGGATTCAGACATTTTCCGAAGTACGCGAAGGAGACTATATTTATATAGATAAGACCGATATGGTCTATCGCATGACGCAGTCATTCAAATACGTCTTCCTCAGCCGTCCCCGCCGTTTCGGCAAGTCCCTGCTCGCCTCCACGCTCCACAGCTATTTCTCTGGTAAGAAAGAACTCTTCAAAGGTCTTGCCATAGAACGTCTGGAAACCGAGTGGACGGAACATCCCGTGCTACACTTCGACATGAGCCTCGGCAAGCACATGGGTAAAGAGCAACTGGAGCGCTTCCTCGGCGAGCGTCTTGTTTTCGAGGAACGGAAATACGGCATAGACAATCCCGCGACCGACATTAACGACCGGTTCACCAACCTCATCATTGCCGCCTATGAAAAGACGGGCCGCCAGGCCGTCGTCCTGATAGACGAATACGACGCCCCGCTCCTGGACGTGGTGCACGAGGACGAACTCTTGCCGCAGCTGCGCCAGGTGATGCGCAACTTCTACTCCCCGCTCAAAGCCTGCGACCCCTACCTGCGCTTCGTGTTCCTCACGGGCATCACGAAGTTCTCGCAGATGAGCATCTTCAGCGAGTTGAACAACCTGACC
>SFPF01000140.1 GCA_004552155.1 Bacteroidales bacterium | reverse complement strand
AGCAAATCCCCGCCCCCACCGCGGAAAGCGCCCCGCCCGCCTTGGCCGCTACGGCGAGGCGGAAGCCGAGCTGCCGCGCGCCCACCTGTAGCGCCGAGGCAAACCTCGGCGTACCCACATATCCCCCCAGAAAGAAGCCCCCGCCCCCCAGCAAGGCTCGGCGCAGCGAGACGCCGGCGCAGCAAGCGCGCGGAGCCTTTTGGCACATGGCTCCGTGCTCTTGCTCGGGCAGGCAGGCGGCGAGGCGGCACAGCGGGCGTAGCAGCAGGCGGGTAGCAGGCGCGCGGAGCCTTTTTGCACATGGCTCCGAGCTCTTGCTCGGGCAGGCAGGCGGCGAGGCGGCACACCGGCGGCGGGCAGCGAGCGGGCGCGCAGCAGGCGCGCGGAGCCTTTTTGCACATGGTTCCGAGCTCTTGCTCGGACAGGCAGGCGGCGAGTTGGCACAGCGGGCATAGCAGCAGGCGGGTAGCAGGCGCGCGGAGCCTTTTGGCACATGGCTCCGAGCTCTTGCTCGGACAGGCAGGCGGCGACGCGGCACAGCGGGCTTAGCAGCGGGCGGGTAGCAGGCGGATAGCAGGCGCGCGGAGCCTTTATGCACATGGCTCCGAGCTCTTGCTCGGACAGGCAGGCGGCGAGGCGGCACACCGGCGGCTGCAGCCGGCGGGGGGCGCGCATCAGCCGCGCGGAGCCTTTTTGCTCATTGCTCCGAGCTATTGCTCGGGCAGGCGAGCAGGCGGGGGCACTGCGCAGTGCGGCAAGGCAGCAGTGTAAGCATCCGAAATAGGCCGGTTTGTTTATGTCAAAAAAAATCTCGCGGTTATTCGCGAGATTTTTTGTAGTAATATGGTAGCATTTGGATGATCTGCTCGGGTGGGGTGTCGTGGTGTAAATTGTCGAGCACGTGGGTTAGCCATTGTTGGGGGTTGAGGCCTACCACGTCGCAGCTTTCTAACAGGGAGTAGAAGATGGCGTTGTCTACGGCTCCGCTGTCGCTTTTGCTGAAGAGGTAGTTTTTGCGACCCATCACCGAGGGACGTTGGCTGCGTTCTACCGGGTTGTTGTCGATGTGGTAACGGCCGTCGAGGGCGTAGCGGCGCAGGCGGGGCCAGAGTTTGTAGGCGTAGTCAAGGGCTTTGCCCATTGGATCGGATGGGGTGCACTCGGTGTGGACTGCCTCCATCCATTTTTCCATGGCGTCCATAATGGGGATTGCCTTGGCTTGGCGCTCGGCTGCGATTTGCCGGTGTGTGGTTCCTTGTTCTTTTAGGTTGGCTTCAAGGGTGTAGAGTAGTTCGATCCATTTTAGGGCTTGCGCTGCTAGTTTGGGATGTGAGTTTTGGGCGTCGGTGAATTTACGGCGCACGTGGGCCATGCAACCTAATAGGGTCACATTCGCTTGTTGCTCAAAATAATCGTATACTGTGTAGCCGTCGGTCTGTATTGCGCCGCGGAAGTTGCGAAGTTCTGCTCGCGGTATGGTGCCGGCTCGTGAGCCGTTCATATACATGAAGTAGAGTCCGTGGCTTTGCGGTCGGTTGTCTAAGAACTGCCATGCGTATCCTTTTCGGCTTTTACCCGGGCGGTCGGCTATGCGCCAGGGCACTTCGTCGATCTGTAGGTAATCGCCTGATAGTATGTCGCGGCGAAGTGCTTCGTAGATTGGCTCGAGCTTGGATGCTACGGCGTGTATCCAGTTGTTGATGGTGGATGTGGGCAGTTTAACTCCTAGGTCGGCATATTGTTTTACTTGTCGGTACTCCGGCAGGTGGTAGCGGTATTTATCTATTATTATCTGTGCGAGCATATCTGCTGCAACATGGTTGCCTCCGATTACGGCTTGGGGTGCCGGAGCTTGGTAAAAGTGTGGGTTCGGAGCGTTTTTGTCTGATTTTTTACGTAATATAGGGCGCTCGATAACCTCTACCCACATTTCGGAATGTGCCAAGTGAAGGATGCGGCTGATGTCTTTACCGATTACCTCGCATTGGTCGGGGTCAATCCCTTCCGGCAAAATAGTAGTAGTGCGCTCTTCAAGGCCGAAGTAGGTGTATTTTTCCGGACGTGCCGCCTTTTTCTTCGATTTTTTGCGGCGTTTGCTTGCATCCTCTTCAATTTCCTTGGCGGCTTGATCTATCAAAGCATACTTCTCATCCAGAGCTACATTGAAGAACTCGTCGAAAAGTCCGGGCTGGTCGTCCGGCTCCGGATTTTTCCGTTTGTCGGATTTGGGGCCATAAAGCTGACGCAGAATATATTCAATCCACATTTTCTGCCGGGCATTCACCGATGACAGTACTTCAACCTTAGCCTGCAGCTTTTCAGCCTCGGCCTTGGCGGCCGAATTTTCCGTCTTTAGGGCGAGGTTTTCCGCTAAAAGTTCGTCGTATGTCAGCTCTGTTTTCATGCTGCTAAGTTACGAAGTTTCAGCGACATAGCCAAAAATTTCGGCAATTATTTTCGCCTCCACCCTCATTTTTTTTGACCTCCGCCGCCTGAACCTGATATCGATGCCGACGAGCCGCTTTGGGCGAGATTCCCTCCATCAAAAGCACCAACTCATCCCATCGCATCGAGCGAAAACCCACCCCCTGACGCAAGAAAATGCTCGGGTGGAAGCGCCCCTGCTCCAGCCGCTTGTAGTACATCACATACCCACCCCGTTCCCAGTGCAAGATTTTCATGATGGTGCGACTATTGCCCACCAACACGTAAGCATCCCCATTGGTCGGGTCTAGCCCCACCATCCGCACCTGTCCACACATACCATCCACCCCCATGCGCATATCCACCGGATGCTGCGCCATTACCAGCCGGTTATTTTCATTGAGATTGAACATAGCTTTTTTGGCAGCAAAGTTAGCCAATCTTGGCAGCCGCCGCAAGCCGGCCTATTTCGGATGCTTAC
>SFPF01000139.1 GCA_004552155.1 Bacteroidales bacterium | reverse complement strand
AAACTCTCATATCCATACCTCTTGACACAAACGCCGAAGGATGTCGGTGCCGTATCCTCATCATTAGTGCAACAAGACATAGTCAGGCCACGAGGGCACAAACGAAACCTTGCAGTAAAAGCATCCCTGAACCTGCCCGTATAGAAAATACGGTTCAATGCAATGTCGTAATTGCGGGAGAGCGTGTGACAACTGTAGTACTTCATATTACCTATTTTTATATTACCTAATATAATATAGTCACGAAAGGAGAATAATTCAATATTTAGGGCAACTTTTTTTCAAACCCGTTCTTAAGGAACTCGCGCAACCCCAAGTGTCTTCCTTTCACCGATTACCTTATATAATATAACGTGAGTTCGACGATTCGTCGAACTCACGTTATATTATGTCTGATGTGCTAGTTTACATCATGCCACCCATACCGCCCATGCCGGGAGCGCCCATGGGGAGTTCGGGCTTGTCTTCCTTCTTGTCGCAGATGACGCACTCGGTGGTGAGGAACATGCCGGCAACGCTGGCAGCGTTTTCGAGAGCCACGCGGGTCACCTTAGCAGGGTCTACCACGCCGGCGGCACGAAGGGCGCACCTTGTTCACTACCACTGCGCCTTCGAGGCCGGCGTTGCGGCAAATCTGGCGGAGGGGCTCTTCGATAGCGCGGCGCACAATAGCGATACCCGTCGTTTCGTCGGCATTGTCGCCCGTGAGGCCTTCAAGTGCCTGCTGTGCGCGGATGTAGGCCACGCCGCCGCCCGTCACGATGCCTTCCTCAATGGCGGCACGCGTAGCGCAGAGCGCGTCGTCGCAGCGGTCTTTCTTCTCTTTTTGCTCGGTTTCGCTGGCTGCGCCCACTTCGAGCACGCACACGCCGCCGGAGAGCTTAGCAAGACGTTCCTGCAGTTTTTCCTTATCGTAAGAGCTGGTGGTGTTGGCAATCTCGTTCTTGAGCTGTGCGATGCGGTTCTGGATATTTTCCTTTTCGCCTGCGCCGTTCACGATGGTGGTGTTGTCCTTCGTGATGGTCACCTTTTCGGCAGAGCCAAGCATCTCAAGCGTAGCCTGTTCGAGTTTGAGACCCTTCTCTTCGCTGATAACCACGCCGCCCGTGAGGATAGCGATGTCTTCGAGCATGGCCTTGCGGCGGTCGCCGAAGCCGGGAGCCTTGACGGCGCAGATTTTGAGCTGCGTGCGCAGGCGGTTTACAACGAGCGTAGTAAGAGCTTCGCTGTCAACGTCCTCTGCAATCACGAGCAAGGGACGGCCCGTCTGCACGGCGGGGTTGAGGATGGGCAGGAAGTCGTTGATGGCCGAGATCTTCTTGTCGTAGATGAGGATATAGGGGTTCTCCATCACGCACTGCATTTTCTCAGCATCGGTCACGAAGTAGGCGGAGAGATAACCGCGGTCGAACTGCATGCCTTCTACGGTCTTGAGCACCGTGTCGCGGCCTTTTGCATCTTCGATAGTAATAACGCCGTCAACGCTTACGGCACGCATGCCGTCGGCGATGAGTTTGCCGATTTCAGCGTCGTTGTTTGCGGAAATGGTGGCCACCTGCTCGATCTTCTCATAGCTTTCTTCCACCTGCTCGGCCTGTGCCTTGATGCTTTCCACCACTTTGGCAACGGCCTTGTCGATGCCGCGCTTCACGTCGAGGGGATTTGCGCCTGAAGCCACGTTCTTCATGCCTTCGGTGAGGATGGCCTGTGCGAGCACGGTGGCGGTGGTGGTGCCATCGCCGGCATCGTCGCCCGTCTTGCTGGCCACGCTCTTAACAAGCTGTGCGCCGGAGTTGCGGAAGGGGTCGTCGAGTTCGATTTCCTTCGCTACGCTCACGCCGTCCTTAGTGATGCGGGGTGCGCCGAATTTTTTATCGATAACCACATTGCGGCCTTTCGGACCGAGGGTCACTTTCACTGCATTTGCAAGCGCGTCTGCGCCTTCGCGGAGAAGCTCGCGGGCTTCAACGTCGTATTTGATTTCTTTTGCCATGATTGTAAGTTTAATTTTTTTGTAGTAAACAAGTTACCAGTAAACGAGTAGACGAGACAGAGATGTCCTGTAAACTTTATTTTAGTATGAGTAACTTGTCTTGTTTACTTGTAAACTCGTTTACTCGTCAACTATATATAATATAAATATTGTGTGGCGGCGATTAAGCGAGCACGGCGAGCACATCGCTCTGGCGCATGATGAGATACTTTTCGCCGTCGATTTCCACCTCGTTGCCGGAATATTTGCCGTAGAGCACGGTGTCGCCCACCTTGAGCACCATTTCTTCGTCTTTGGTGCCGTTGCCGACGGCGAGCACTTCGCCTTTGAGGGGTTTCTCTTTCGCAGTGTCGGGAATGATGATGCCTGCCACTGTCTTTTCTTCTGCTGCTGCGGGCTTAACGAGCACGCGGTCAGCCAATGGTTTGATGTTCATAGTCGTTGTATTTTTATTTGATTTGTAAGATTAATAACTTTGCAAGCCGCCCGCCCCTATCGGGCTTCGCGGTTTCGCCATTATCTTATGCGAAAAGCGTGCCAAACTTTAATTTGCTGCCGTGAAAAGCCGCTTTTGCCATTTTTGGCAGAATGAGGGCGGGGCGAAAAAGCAAAAAATCCGCATTATCATATAAAAAAAGAGGCAAAAAAGCATTTTTTAGAAAAAAGTACGTACATTTGCAAGTAAGAGATGCATTGTATACATTAATCTTATCGCATCAGTTTGCGGCTACAATAATCTAATACCTATATATACTATGAATCAAACAGACATGCAACAGATTGTTGCGCAGTTCGACATCAAAGGCAATGTCGAAGAAATCAAGCCGCTCGGCAACGGACTTATCAATACCACTTACAAAGTAGTGACCGCCGGCGACGCTCCCGACTACGTGCTGCAAAACGTGACTATGCCCGTCGGGAAATGATGCGACGGAGAAATGTGCAGTATGTCGGCTCCGGAAGCTTCAAGTTCCGGCATTGCGACGCCTCCGGCGTCAAGCGGTATGTGGCGGCATTTTACGCCATGGCTGCCGTAGATCTTTGATATTTTTCTGTATCCGGGGTCTTCTACTGCGTACACGCGCTGCGCGCCGAGGAGCTGTATCAGCAAGCTGTACAGGTACTCTGTGCCGGCGCCGACTATTATCTGCTTAGGCGCTGCGTTCATGCCGCGGAAAGCGCGCAGGTGCGCGCATATGGCTCGGCGGAGGCGGGCTGTGCCGGCCGACGGCGAGGGCGTCATCAGCGCTTCTTTTTCTTCGCTGATGACGCTGCGCAGGATGCGCGCCCATATGGTGAACGGGAAGTTTTCGGGCGCGGTGTGGTTGGCGGCGAAGTCTGTTGTTATGGGGTGCGGTGGCTGGGACGGGTCGGTCGATGACGTCTGGGGCGGCTGCTGGTATCTTTTGGGGGCGGCTGCTGGGAGCGTTCCACGTGGAACATCGGGGCGGTGTCCGGAATCGGGGCGGTGTCCGGAATCGGGGCGGTGTCTGGAATCGG
>SFPF01000138.1 GCA_004552155.1 Bacteroidales bacterium | reverse complement strand
TTCGGCTGCGCTCTTTTCATACATGTCGCGAATGTCCTTCAGTCCACGGTTCACGCGGTCGATGCTTTCGAGTTGCGACGAGATGCTCTTAAGCTGAATCTCGTAGATGGTGTTCAAGCCGCCGATGTTTCGGTTGAGGGCGCTCATCTGCTCTACGTAGCCGGTAGAGCTTGAAGTGATGTCCTGACTGTTGTCGGTGATTGCACGGTAGCTTGCCAGCAGCGTGTCCTGCACGTTGTTGAGTGCTTCGGTGGTTTCTTTCAGCTTGGTCATTTGTTCGCTAATTCCTGCCATTTGCGAGAGATATTGCTGAGTGGCGTCGGTGAGTTCAGCCATTCGGCTGAGCTGGTCGCTTGCAGCAGCCATTTTGGCGATGCTTTCGGTGAGCGATGTAGTGTCGGCTTCCGAAAGTTCGATGCCTTGCGGTATGCCCACAGCCGAGCGTGCTTCTTGCGCTGTCACCTTAGGCAGCTGCGTTTCGCCGGAGCCATTGTTGCCGCCGCCGGTTGAACCGCCTATGTTGCCTATCACAATTCCGCTGCCCGAACTGAAATCGGGGCGGTCGGCGGGGTCGTTTGTTCCGAGCACGGGAAATACGTCCTCCCATTTGTATTGTGCTTCGGGACGGTCGAAAGCGGTGAGCAGGAACATCAGCACTTCGGTGCCCATGCCGATGCACAGCATTTCGTTGCCGCCCGAAAGGTGCAGAATCTTGAACAATGCGCCCAGAATCACCACTGCGGCGCCAAGGCTGTAAGCTGCGTTGAAGAAGCGTTGGCCGCTTTCGTTTGAGAGGAAGCGTTCAACTATGTTTTTATATTTTTTAATCTTGCCCATTTTTATGTTGTGTTGTTGAAGTTATGAAGCGAGAGAGGGGATGAAATGATGCGTTTTGATGGTTAGTTTTTGCGTTTTTTAGCGCGGTTGAATCCCACGTGCGAGCGCACGCAACGGAATCCGATGAAGCTGCGTTGTTCGTTTTGATACTCCCACATGCGAATGTCGCCGCGAATGTTGTGAGCCACGTCTTTCCACGAGCCGCCGCGCACAATTTTGCGGGTCATCTTGTAGGGGTCTTCCTTAGCGGCGTTGTAGCGATATTCGGGGTTGAGGTCGCTTGTGAGCTTGTTGATGCTTTCGGTGTAGGCTGTCGAGGTCCATTCGCTCACGTTTCCAGCCATGTCGTATAGCCCGAATTCGTTGGGGCTGTAGGTGCCCACTCGCGATGTGATGATATTGCCGTCTTTCACATAATTGCCTTCCATAGGCTTGAAGTTGGCATAGAAGCAACCGTCGCTCTCGGTGAGCGGCAGGTCGCCTTCCCATGGGAATTTGTTTTTGTCGACGCCGGCGCGGGCTGCATATTCCCATTCGGCTTCGGTGGGCAGACGGTAAGGCTCAACGTATACGGCTTGCTTGCCCAGCGAGCGTTTGAGGAATTCGGTGCGCCAAGCGCAGAAAGCATTGGCTTGTTCCCAGCTGACGCCCACCACAGGATAGTCGTTGTAGCCTGCGTTGGAGAAATACATGCGCACGTATGGTTCGTTGTAGGCATTTTCAAAGTCGTTCACCCAGCAGGTGGTGTCGGTGAAGACGCTGGCATCGCCGGTGAGCTGCCAGTAGCGGTAGGCAATGCGTATGGGATAGCACAGCGAGTCAATCTCCCATTTCCGCTCGTGGAGCTCCTTGATCATGTGCTGCGTGAAGTCCGACTCCCAAGGGCTTCCTATGGGTCCGTCGTTGAAGGCGTTGGCATAGGGGTCGAGGAGGATGCAGTCGGCCTGACGGCGAATGAGTCCGGCAATCATAATCTGAAGGTCCTTGTCGGCCTGGCAGAGGTTAAGGTAGGGCCAGAGTTGCGCCGAGGAGTCGCGGAGCCACATGGCAGGGATGTCGCCGGTGATGACGAAGGTGTCGGGGGCTCCGTCCTTCATCTTGAACCGTACCGTAGTGTCGAGGGTGTTGGGGAAGCAGTTGATGAACATCTGCCGGAGCTTGGGGTCCTTGATGCGTGCTGCCACTTCGGTGATGACGCGTTCCACCTCTTCGGAGACGAAGGCACGGTCCGACCTGGCCGGGCGCTGGTCGGTGATTTCCGCAGGGGTTGCACTGTAGGCGTTGGTGCCGACGGCTGAGAGTGCAAGGATGATGGCAGGGAATATTTTCATGGATTCAGGAGGATTGTAACGCTTGTTCTTTATTCGTCAAAAATAGGGTCAATAGTTGGTTTTTCCGGGTGTGACGTCGAGGGTTTCCTCCTTGCCGCCATATCGGAGGCGGAGCTTGAAGGGCACGTTGGTGTGGATGGTCAGCTGCGGGCGCGCCGCTGCGTTCTTGCGTGCTGCAGCCTTGAAGGAGATGTTCCCTTCCGGTCCGTAGGGATAGCGGCTGATGCCGTGCTCTTCCGTCAGATTGCAGTCCCAGGTGACAAGGCCTTCGGGATAGTCAGCCTTGATGCCGAGGATGTATTCGATGAAGACGGCAATGGGAGCCAGTCCCGTCCATCCCACGAATTCGCGACGCGCCATGAAACCGGGTTCCATGCTCTCGGGCGAATAATATTCATAGAAGGTATGGTCGCGCTTGAAGACTTCATACACCTGGCGGTAGTGCCTCAGGGCCACATCGCGTGCTTCGCTGCTGAAGCCCTGACGGTCGAGACCACGCATCACCATGTAGTTGGTGCCGGGCCATACGCCTCCCTGCCAGTATCGGCCGTTCGGACGGTACTTCGGACACTTCCTTTCGATGCTGGGCACCATGCCGGGGCGGCAGAACTCCGTGGTGTCCTTCAGATGTGCCACCAGCCGCTGCTGCTGCGCAGGAGACAGCAGCCGCAGCATCCCCACGCCGTTTTCGAGCTGGGTGTAGTTCTCATAAAATTCGTCCGGCGGCAGCTCCCGCCCCGCCTGCA
>SFPF01000137.1 GCA_004552155.1 Bacteroidales bacterium | reverse complement strand
GAAACTGATAGAGTTCTGGCTGAAGCCCGCAGTGGTGGCCCTCGGTGTTCCGCTTTATTTGCAGCTCTCTTCCATCAAGCGCCAGTTTCTCCCCATCTTGGCTTCGCAGACGATGGGATGTGTTGCGGGTATCGTGAGTGTAGTGGTCATTGCGAAGATGCTGGGAGCATCCAATGCTGTCATCATGTCGCTCGCAAGCAAGTCGGTCACCACGCCCATCGCTATGGAGGTGACTCAGGCGCTGGGCGGCATTCCTTCGCTTACGGCTGCCATTGTGGTAATAACTGGGCTTATCGGCGCCATCATCGGTTTCAAGACGCTGTCCGTGGGCCATGTCTACAATCCCATGGCTCTCGGTTTGTCAATGGGAGCAGCCTCGCACGCACTCGGCACCTCCGCTGCCATGGACCGCGACCAGTTCATGGGAGCATATGCCAGCTTGGGGCTCACCCTCAATGGCATCCTCACCGCTCTGCTCACGCCAACGGTCATAGACATCATCAACACCTTTTGACGGCAAATGCCCATCGCCGGGTATTCAGATAAAAAAGGGTGTCCAGTTCTGCGTTCCTAAAACATAGGCCAAATCAGGAACGATGAACCAGGCACCCTTTTATATATGACGATAGATGGGTTCTATAAAAACATAGGACTGATACCATATCAGGCCAGAAGCAGGAGCTGCAATTTATTGTTTTGTTCCATTCTTTTACAAAAGGAGAAAGTTTGCAAAAATTGTCATCCAAATATAATGTCACTTTTCGGCGATGTCAAGTCGGTTTGTTTCAGATGGTTACAGAGAATCGCGAGGCGCAAAGCGGATAATTCGGACAAAAAGCAAGACACCCGGCGCAGAGTGCATCTCTGCGCCGGGTGTCATCAAGATTGGTTTTAATTTGAGCGGGCTTATTTGGTCAAAGCCACTTCAATATTATTTTGTAATATTTCGCTGCCGGGATAGCCGCCCTCGGAGAGGTTGTCGTATGCGGTGCTGCCGTCCTTGTTGAGCAGCAGGTAACTCGGTATGCCAGGGATATTGAGGCTTTGGCAGAGCGTGCCCCACTGTTGCTCGGTGAGGCGGATGTGGTCGCCGTCGATGTTCTTAATCATGTCCGACCACGTGTCGAACGGCGAACTTTCGCCCGTGACGTAAAGGAACACGCAGCCTTTCTTCATCAAGTCGCCCTTGATTTCGTCAATCTGCGTCATGGCGCGGCGGCAGGGACCGCACCAAGTGGCCCAGAAATCTACGAGCACCACCTTGCCGGCGTACAGCTTCTTGATTTCGTCCATCACCTGAGTGCCGGGAATGCTCGTGCTGATAGGCACCACTTTGTAGTTGTCTGCACTTGCTTCAACGACTGCTGCCTGTTCTGCGGGCTCTGCCTGCTTTGGGGCATTCTTTGCACAGCTCGTGGCGAAAAACACGAGCGTTGCCATGCTGGCTAAAATAATCTTTTTCATTGTCATCTTATATTATTTATTGATAGTCCGTATTGAGGAACGTTGCAAATGTACGAAGTTTTTCGCAGATTACCCTTCAATGCCCGCCAAATTGCATTTTCTTAGCAGAAAAAGGGGCTTTATAATCATGAATTTCCGCAAAAACTTCGTAAGTTTGCCTTTGATGTGCTGGGTAAGTGGTCTCCATGACTGCCCACGCGGCGCAAAGGTGAAGATTTTATGGAAAAATTTGAAGTAAATATACTCGGTTGCGGCAGTGCCGTGCCCACAATCCAGCATTTCCCTGCAGCGCAGGTGGTGAACGTGCGCGAGAAACTTTTTATGATTGACTGCGGCGAGGGCGCACAGCATCAGTTCCGCAAGATGCGCCTGAAATTCCAAAGTCTCGGACACATCTTCATCTCGCACCTGCATGGCGACCATTTTTTCGGCCTTCCGGGACTGATTTCCACCTTCGGGATGCTCGGGCGCACGGCGGACATGCACATTCATGCCCACCGCGACCTCGAAGCCTTACTCAAACCCGTGCTCGACTACTGCTGCAAGGGCATGGACTACAAGGTAATCTTCGATCCTCTGCCCGAGGAGGTGTACCAAAAGCCGTGCCTCATTTACGAAGACCGTTCTCTGACGGTGCACACCATACCCCTGCGCCACCGTATGCCGAGTTGCGGTTTCCTCTTCCGCGAAAAGCCCTTGCTGCCGCATATCCGCCGCGACATGATTGACTTCCTGCAAATCCCTTCCACGCGCATCGCGGCTATTAAGGCCGGCGAGGGCTGGACTACGGAGGAGGGCGACTTTTATCCGAACGAGCGGCTCGTCACGCCCGCCGACCCGCCCCGCGCTTACGCCTATTGCTCAGACACGTACCACGAAGCCACTTTCTCCGAAGAACTCGCGCCCCGCGCCGAGCAAACGCAGCACTCCACCGCGCGGCAAGCCGCAGAAGTGGCAAAGGCTGCCGGCGCCAAGCGCTTGCTCATCGGCCATTATTCTAAAAGATACACCGACAGCACCGTGCTGCTCAACGAAGCCCGCGCCGTGTTTCCCGATACCCTGGCCGCCAACGAAGGCCTCTGCATTCAGGTGTGAGGAAGCGGCAATAAATAATCACTATACCCTATATTTATCGAAGCATGAACAAGAAACATATCTCTTCAAAGGAAATCGCCGCCGACCTGCGCTACCTGCGTCTCCTGGCCCGCGACTTCCCCACCATTTCCTCGGTCACCACCGAAATCATCAACCTCGAAGCCATTCTGCACCTACCGAAACCCACGGAGCATTTCCTGGCTGACCTGCACGGGGAAAACGAAGCGTTCCAGCACGTGCTGCGAAATGCCTCGGGTAACATTAAACGCAAGGTGCGCGATATATTCGGCAATACGCTCCGTGAGCAGGAAATCCGAGACCTCTGCACCCTGATCTATTATCCCAAGCAGAAACTCGACTTGGTGAGGCAGACCGACAAAAACCTGTCGGACTACTATCAGACGACCCTCAACCAACTCATCGCTGTGTGCCGCAACGTGTCGTCGAAATACACGCGCTCAAAGGTGCGCAAGAACCTGCCCGAGGAGTTCGCCTACATCATCGAAGAACTCCTGCACGAGAGTTCCGACGACCGCAACAAGCAGGCCTATGTGAGCGTGATTATCCAGACCATCATCGGCACAGGACGCGCCGCCGGCTTCGTCGAAGCCCTTTGCCTGCTCATCCAGCGCCTCGCTATCGACCGCCTGCATATCCTCGGCGACATCTTCGACCGCGGCACGGGGGCGCATCTTATTCTCGACACGCTCTCGGGCTATCATCACTGGGACTTTCAATGGGGCAACCACGACATTTTGTGGATGGGTGCGGCTGCGGGCAACTTAGCCTGCATCGCCGGAGTGCTGCGCGTGTCGCTGCGCTACGCCAATACGCAGACGCTTGAAGAGGGCTACGGCATCAACATGCTACCGCTTGCCACCTTTGCCATGGAAACCTATCCCGACCCCGATGCCTGCGGCATCTTCATGCCCAAGCTCGAAGACCCCGAGCGCAGTCCCAACGAAAAGACCTGCCGCTATCTTTCGCAAATGCACAAGGCCGTAGCAGTCATACAGTTCAAACTGGAAGGCCAGCTCTATAAAGCACACCCGGAATGGGGCATGGGCGACCGCGCTCTGCTGGAACGCATGGATTTGGAAAAGGGTACCATTACGCTCGAAGGAAAAGAGTATCCGCTCAGCGACACCTTCTTCCCCACCATCGACCCCTCCGACCCCTATCGCCTCTCGCCCGAGGAAGAAGACCTCATGCAGCGCCTCCAGCATTCGTTCCTTATCAGCGAGCACCTGCAAAACCACGTGCGCAAAATGCTGCGCCACGGCAGCATGTACGGCATCTACAACGAAAATCTCTTGTTCCATGCCTCTGTGCCGCTCGACGAGCATGGCGAACTTCTCGCAGTAGACATCGACGGCACGCCGCTTAAAGGTCGCGAATTGCTCGATGCTGTCGATATGACGGTGCGCTTAGCCTACGATGCTGCTGCCGATGACGAGGAACGCCGTAAGGCAACGGATTTCTTCTGGTACCTGTGGTGCGGCCCGCATTCGCCTTTGTTTGATAAGTCTAAGATGGCAACGTTTGAACGCTACTTTATCGCCGACAAGGACACGCACAAAGAGCACAAGGGCTATTATTATACGCTGCGCGACAACGCAGCAGTGTGCGATCGCATCATGGATGCTTTCGGCGTGAGGGGTTTGCATCGCCACATTATCAACGGCCACGTGCCCGTCCGCGCCGCCAACGGCGAAAATCCCATTAAGGCAGACGGCAAACTCATGGTGATCGACGGCGGTTTCGCCAAGGCCTATCACGACACGACGGGCATAGCGGGCTACACGCTCGTTTACCACAGCCGCGGTTTCCAGCTTGTGCAGCACGCGCCCTTTACCTCTACCGAGGAGGCCATTCTCAACGGCACGGATATCCGTTCCACCACGCAGATTGTCGAGATGATGGGACAGCGCGCCATGGTGAACGATACAGACAAAGGCGCAGAATTGCGCGAGCAAATAGCCGACCTCGAAAAACTCCTCGTTGCCTATCGCCGGGGCTTTATCAAGGAATAGCACGCTACCGAATGACAATATGATGCAGGTATTATCTGCCTGGAAGGCAGTACGGAGCGAAGCGACAGTAACCGGGGACGAAGTCCTCGGAGAAAGCA
Organism: Bacteroidales bacterium; assembly: GCA_004552155.1. Taxonomy (GTDB): domain Bacteria; phylum Bacteroidota; class Bacteroidia; order Bacteroidales; family Bacteroidaceae; genus Alloprevotella. The sequence continues at coordinate 3,495 of SFPF01000137.1, read as the reverse complement.
ATCGTGATAGTTCTGCCTGGAAGGCAGTACGCCTGTGACGCTGTAAAAAATGCCTGTTCTGTGGCGTAGTGCCTTCCAGGCACGTCGTCCGTGCATCGTCCAACCGGGCACTTCGTACCCGGTTATCGTCGCGTTGCTCCGTAGTGCCTTCCAGGCACTTAATGCCTAATTCTACCACGTATAGTAATACAAATCCATATCATCTCTCTAAAAAATGAAATCTCTCCGCGAACTCTATCGCATCGGCCAAGGTCCGTCGTCCAGCCATACCATGGGACCTCGCCGAGCCGCCGAACAATATGCCGAGCGACACCCCGAAGCACGCCAATTCCGCGTCACGCTCTACGGCAGCCTTGCCGCAACGGGCAAAGGCCACCTTACCGACTACGCTATCCTGCAAGTACTGGGCGAAGACCGCACCGAAATCGTGTGGCATCCCGAAATTGTGACGGCATGAAGTTCGAAGCAATTGGCGACGACACGGGCGAGGCCTACGACCCCTGGACGGTGTTCAGTGTGGGCGGCGGCGCACTGGCAGAAGAGGGGGTTAGTCCCCTTGACACGCCCGACGTTTATCCCCTCAATTCTCTTACTGACATCAAGCACTGGTGCGAGGTGAACGGCAAAGCCTATTGGGAATACGTGGAAGAATGTGAAGGCCCGGCAATTTGGGAATACCTCTCCGAAGTGTGGCGCGTGATGTGCGCCTCCGTGGAGCGCGGACTGGAACACGAAGGCGTGCTGCCCGGCTGCCTCAAACTGCGCCGCAAAGCCCCCGACTACTATATCCGCGCCATGGGCTACAATTCTAATCTCCAGACGCGCGGACTTGTCTTCGCCTATGCCTTGGCAGTGAGCGAAGAGAATGCCTCAGGCGGACAAATCGCCACGGCTCCGACGTGCGGCGCATCGGGCGTAGTGCCCGCTGTGCTCTATCACATACAGAAGAGCCGCCGCTTTCCCGAACGGCGCATCTTGCACGCCTTGGCCACCGCCGGCCTGATTGGCAACGTGGCCAAGACGCGCGCCAGCATCTCGGGCGCAGAAGCCGGTTGCCAGGCGGAAGTGGGCGTGGCATGCGCCATGGCTGCCGCCGCAGCCAATTACGTGTTCGGCGGTACGCTGGCAACGATTGAATATTCGGCAGAAATGGGCCTCGAGCACCATCTCGGCATGACCTGCGACCCCGTTTGCGGCCTCGTGCAAATTCCCTGTATCGAGCGAAACGCCCACGCTGCCGCCCGTGCCCTTGATGCCAATATCTACGCTACTTATGCCGACGGCATCCACCGCATCTCTTTCGACAAGACCGTTGAGGTGATGAAGCAGACGGGGCATGACCTGCCCTCGCTTTATCGCGAAACGAGCGAAGGCGGGCTTGCCGCCGAATATGGCAAATAAAATCTGATGAACCAGGAAGTTAAAGATTTCACCCTTGCTCTGTCGCGCTTCGTAACGGCATTGCTGCGCGAGCGCGGCGAAATGGCGGAATACTGTCACGCGGCCATTCGCGTGGCCGATGCGCGCAATCATTTATTCACTGTATCTGAAAATTGCGGTACGGACGAGGAGCAAAACCTCTATGCCGTGAGCGACCTTTGTCGCGTGGACGAAAATTCCTTTGAAAGCGTGCCAGACGAAGGCAGGCTGCTTGCTGTGGCACGCAATTACTTTGATATTTAGACTATGCATACTCAAATCGACAACACCCCCGATGCCCTTTTCCGGCACCGCGTGCCTATTCAGATCCGCTTCAACGACGTGGACCGCTACGGGCATGTAAACAATAATGCCTACTTTTCGTATTACGACCTCGGCAAGGAAGACTACCTTTCCACCGTTTTGCATCTCGACTACCGCTATTGCACGGTTGCGCCGGTTATAGCAAATATCAACGCCGACTTCATCAAGCCGATTTTCTACGGCGACAAAATCGTAGTGGAAACGCGCATATCGCACCTTGGCCAAAAGAGTTTTACGTTACATCAGCGGGCGGTGAACGAGGAAACGGGCGAAATTCATTGCGAGATGGTTTGCTTCTCGCTCAAAGAGCAGGTGTCGGCAGACATTCCCGAGGAGTTCCGCAAAGCGATAGAAGAATTTGAGAAATTTTAGTTAACAAGTAAACGAGTAGACAAGTAAACAAGACAAGTTTGTCTTGAGATAAATATAGCCAGAAGTATCTTGTCTCGTCTACTCGTTTACTTGTAAACTCGTCTACTAATATTTGACAATAATGGACGCGACACACAATATTATATATACGTCACAGCCCGCAGAAGCGGCGGCAAAGTTGGTGGCGGAAATTGCGCCCGACCGCGTCGCCCTGCTCTTCGACGAAGAAACAGCACGGCTCTTTGCCGACGACTTCAAAAGCGTTGCGCCGGGCTTGCCCACCCTGCAAATCGTGATTGGCAGGGGCGACGCGCACAAGCATTTGGACACCCTCGCCGCCGTGTGGCAGCAACTGTCGGCGGGCGGCGCAACGCGCCATTCGCTCCTGCTTTGCATCGGCGGCGGCATGGTGACCGATCTCGGCGGCTTCGCAGCGGCAACGTTCAAGCGCGGCATTCGTTTTGTCAATGTACCGACCACGTTGCTCGCTATGGTAGACGCGGCGGTGGGAGGAAAGACGGGCATCAACTTTAATTGCTTGAAAAACGAAATAGGTGCGTTTGCCGAAAGCCGCGCCGTGGTGATCAGCACGGAGCTGTTGCGGACACTCGACAGCGAAAACCTACTTTCGGGCTACGCCGAAATGATAAAGCACGCCTTGCTCAGCAGCGAGGAAATGCTGGCACGCCATCTGAATTTTTCGTGGAAGGAGCCCGACTTTCAGGAGTTGCAGGAAATGGTGCGCGAAAGCGTTTCGCTCAAGCAGCGCATCGTTACCGAAGACCCTCGCGAGCAGGGCATTCGCAAAGCCCTCAACCTCGGGCACACTTTCGGGCACGCCTTCGAGAGTTTCGCGCTCGAATCGCCCACGCCCCTGCTCCACGGTCATGCCGTGGCCCTTGGACTGGTTTGCGAACTGTGGCTAAGTGCTGCCGCAACTGGTTTCCCTACCGAACGAATGCGGCAAACGGTGCGCTATATCCGCGACCATTACGCCCCGCTCCCGTTCAGTTGCAACGACTACGAAGGGTTGTATGCCCTGATGCGGCACGACAAGAAGAACGCCGGCGACCACATCAATTTCACGCTGCTTGAAAGCGTCGGAAACTGCCGCATCGATTGCCACATCGAGAAAGAATTAATCTTTGAAGCCTTTGATTTCCTGCGCGAAGGGTGAGAAGCATTGATATATAATGGAAACCATATAACCTAAGCAATCAACGAATTAAGATAAAAACCAAATAAAACAACTTGTTCTGTGTGGGCTATCGCTTGCCTTAGCGGACAGTCCCCGAGCCTGTGAGCCTGTCGGCTCCCGTCTCGCGTCCTCTCCGCTAAGGCGGCGGTCGGTGCCCGCCCGCCCCACACAGAACAAGGGAA
>SFPF01000021.1 GCA_004552155.1 Bacteroidales bacterium | reverse complement strand
CATCACCCACGCCACCACCTACGGATTATCTATCATCATCATATTCTTGCTTCTTGGCATCTGCTTCACCGTGCTATTCGGTGCCAGCGCCATGAACGCACTCGCCACCAGCGCATGGTGCAATTTGCTGTTCTTCGCATTGCTCGTGATTTTCGCCATCTCATTCTTCGGCGCATTCGAAATCACACTTCCCCAATCGTTGAGCAACAAAATGGACAGCACCGCCAGCAAGACCACCGGTATGCTCAGCATCTTCTTCATGGCAGCCACACTGGTGATTGTGTCGTTCTCCTGCACCGGTCCAATTATCGGCACCCTTTTGGTGGAAGCCGCCAGCCGAGGCAGTGTGATGGGTCCTGTGGTGGGTATGACAGGCTTTGCAATAGCCCTCGCCATACCGTTCACCGTGTTTGCCCTTTTCCCCACCATGCTCAAAAAGATGCCAAAGTCGGGAGGCTGGCTCAACACCGTGAAAGTGGTGCTCGGCTTCATAGAACTGGCGTTGTCGCTCAAATTCCTCTCCGTAGCCGACCTCGCTTACGGTTGGCGCATACTCGATCGCGAAACCTTCGTGGCACTTTGGATAGCCATTTTCGGAGTGATGGGACTCTACTTGTTGGGAATGTTCCGCTTCAAGAGCGACGGTGAACCAAAATCATCGGGCATAGGCGTGACACGCTTCTTCTTGGCGCTCGTGTCGCTCTCATTCACCGCCTATCTCGTGCCAGGCTTGTGGGGCGCGCCTCTAAAAGCCACCAGCGCATTCGTGCCACCACTCTACACCCAAGACTTCAACCTCTATGGCGGAGAGCAAGTGGAATATGACGACTTCGACGAAGGCATGAAAGCCGCCGCAGCACAGGGCAAGCCCGTGTTTATCGACTTCTCCGGTCACGGCTGCGTGAACTGCCGAAAGCGTTCCAAGCCGCGGGACGGAAGAGTTTGTCCTCCTCGACGTTGTGCATGCACACGGGTATGCGGAGCATGGAAGCCAGCGTGATGAGGTCTTCTCCGATGTGGCCGTAAGAAATCGCGCCGTGGTTTGCGCCCCAAGCGTTCATCACGGAGTACACGTCGCGGAAGGCGGGGCGGTCGCAGAGGCGCGGCACGAACCATGTGGTGGGCCACGTGGGGTCGGTGCGCATATTCAGACGCTTGTGTATCTCGGGGTCGATTTCCACCGTCCAGCCTTCTGCCAGCTGCAACACGGGACCGAGGCCCTTCACCAAGTTGAGGCGCATCATCGTTACTGGCATACCGCCCTCCGAGAGGAAATTGGAAGAGAAGCCGCCGCCTCGGAAATAGTCGCGGTCGGCGGGATACCACGTAGTGGCTTTCAGGCAGGCGTCGATGTCGGCATCCGTCATCTCCCAGTGCGGTTTCATCACTGGCTGCCCCTCAGCATTCTTCGATGCGCCCGTGCCGTCGAGCGTGGTTGCGCCGGAGTTGATGAGGTGGATAATGCCGCCGGCGGCGCGGCCTTTGAGTTCCAATCCCGTCACGCGCTTCACGGCTTCGGGACTCCAATAGGTGCGCACGTCGCTGAATATCTGCGCACGCCCCGTGAGCAGGTGGCCGAAAAGCATGGCCACGCCGTTGAGCGCATCGTTCTCGGTGGCAAGCGTGAGCGGCTCGCGGCGGCCGTTCCAGTCGAACGACGTGTTGAGCAACGCCTCGGGGAAGTCGCCGTTGGGGTAGAAGTCTGTCCACTGGCGCTGCCCTTGGAAGCCGGCGGCGATGGCGTTGTGCCCCAGCGCCTCCTCCTTGAACCCGAGTTCTTTGAGTTTCGGGTTGCCCAGCATGAGGTCGCGCATGATGAGCGTCATTTTTACTACAAATTCCCAGTCGCTGTCCTTTTCCTCGCGCGTCTTGCGCTTTTCGGGGCGGTTCTTGAAGTCGTCGCCTTCGTTGGGCATACAGTGTTGCTTCGTCCAGGCATAGGCGCGGGCATATTCTTCGGGGTCGTAGATGCCCTCGGCCATGCGGCGGATAATTTCGGTGAGGTCGATGCTCTCGTTGCGCATGCCGAGGTATTCTTGGAAGAAGTCGGGACTGACGATAGAGCCGGCGATGCCCATCGACACGCTGCCCATCGAGAGGTACGACTTGCCGCGCATCGTGGCCACGGCCTGTGCGGCGCGGGCGAAGCGCAATATCTTCTCCGCCACGTCGGCGGGAATGGTGTTGTCGTCCAAGTCCTGCACGTCGCGGCCGTAGATGCCGAAGGCGGGCAAGCCTTTCTGGGCGTGCGCGGCAAGCACGGCGGCGAGGTACACGGCACCGGGGCGTTCCGTGCCGTTGAAGCCCCACACGGCCTTGGGCCAGTGCGGGTTCATGTCCATGGTCTCCGCACCGTAGCACCAGCAGGAGGTCACCGTAATCGTGGCACCCACGCCGGCGCGTTCGAACTTCTCTGCGCAGGCTGCGCTTTCGGCCACGCGGCCAATCGTGCCGTCGGCAATGACGCACTCCACAGGCGAGCCGTCGCCGTTTCTAAGGTTTGAGGAAATAAGTTGCGCCACGGCCTTTGCCAGTGCCATGGGTTGACGTTTTGTCATCTTTTGTTTTCTTTTCGGTCTAAATCGTAAGTCTCATCGGTCACGTAGCCCGCTACGCTCCCTCTTCAACTTACAATTTGACCTCGAAAATAAATCCAAAATCTGCCAAAGCGAATTTATAGAACCCACCTTAAAGGAATTTTATTTCATCCAGTTTGCCGGGTCTTTACGCCAGGCGGCGAGCATAGGCACGTGGCTCTGCTCGATGTAGCCCGTTTGCAGCGCGGTTTCCACCACAGCCTCGTAGTTGGTGAGCGTGGTGAGCGTTACGCCCGCCGCGGCAAAGGCTTCTTCCGCCACGGGGAAGCCGTAAGTATAGGCAGCCACCATGCCGAGCACCTCGCAGCCATGCTGGCGCAGGGCCTCAACGGCCTTGAGCGAACTGCCGCCCGTGGAGATGAGGTCTTCTACCACCACCACCTTCATGCCCGGCTGCAAATCGCCTTCGATGAGGTTGGCCATGCCGTGGTCTTTGGGTTTGGAGCGCACATAGGCAAAGGGCAGCGCGAGTTCGTCCGCCACGAGTGCGCCTTGCGCGATTGCTCCCGTGGCCACGCCGGCAATGGCGTCGGCTTCGGGGTACAATTCTGCCACGATGCGGCTCAGCTGGAGTTTTACGAAGGTGCGCAGAGCGGGGAATGCGAGCGTCTTGCGGTTGTCGCAGTAAAAGGGCGATTTCCAGCCGCTTGCCCACGTGAAGGGCTGTTCGGGCTGCAACTTAATGGCTTTGACTTTCAGGAGTTTCTCAGCAAAGATTTTTTCAACGGTACTCATATTTCAAAAGGTATTTATTTAAGATAAAAACAAGTTTCTTACGTCACACTGCCACAAATGTACGTATTTCTGCGCAGCAAGGCAACTTTTGCGGCAAATTATCTGCGCACTCCGGCGCTTGCGCAGGGTGTCGTTGCAGTAATGGCAGGTCGTGTCCCCGAAAAAAGTGATAAAGGGGACTAAAAACTCACAAATTATTCTAAGATTGTGGCACGCCTCGCCCAAAGTGCGTAGATTTGCCATACAGATTAACCACAAAACATTTAGAGCCATGACACAGAACAACGAAATCTACAAGTGCGCCATCTGCGGCAATGTGGTGGAAGTGGTGCACGCCGCCGGCGGCACGCTGGTGTGCTGCGGCAAACCGATGACCCTCCTCACGGAGAACACAACCGATGCTTCGCACGAGAAGCACGTGCCCTTCTTGGTCAGCACCCCCGAAGGCGTGCTGGTGCGCGTGGGCAGCGCAGAGCACCCCATGCTGCCCGAACATTTCATTGAATGGATTGAACTTGAAACGGAAGAGGGCACCATGCGCCACCATTTGCAGCCCGGCGACAAGCCCGAGGCTTTCTTCTGCACCAAGGCGAAGGTGAAGGCCGCCCGCGCCTATTGCAACCTGCACGGACTTTGGAAGGCCTGAACCCAGCCTTTTTCGCAGGCCTCAACTTTCGCAACCCTACTCCCCGCCGCATCGTTTTCACGGTGCGGCGGGCTTTTTTAGCGGGCTTTGAACGGGGAAAAACAAAGTTTTAAGTAAGAAAATAGGGAAATACGCAAAAAAAGCCTACTTTTGCAAAGATATAGCATATTGTGCATTATAATCTCATAGACCTAAAAACGCATAAAATCCATAACTATGAAAGGAATTGTCCTCGCCGGCGGTAGCGGCACGCGCCTCTACCCCATCACCAAAGGCATCAGCAAACAACTTATTCCTATTTTCGACAAACCGATGGTGTATTACCCCATTTCGGTTCTGATGCTTGCCGGCATCCGCGAAATCCTCATTATCTCCACGCCACAAGATCTCCCGGGCTTCCGCCGCCTGCTGGGCGACGGCAGCGACTTCGGCGTGCGCTTCGAGTATGCCGAGCAGCCCTCGCCCGACGGACTGGCACAGGCCTTTATCATCGGCGAAAAGTTTATCGGCGATGACAGCGTTTGCCTCGTGCTGGGCGACAACATCTTCCACGGCAGCAACTTCCGCCACATTCTGCGTGCAGCGGTGAAGACGGCGGAGGAAGACGCCAAGGCCACCGTGTTCGGCTATCGCGTAAACGACCCCGAGCGCTACGGCGTGGTGGAGTTCGATGCAGAAGGGCGTTGCATGAGCATCGAGGAAAAGCCGGCGCAGCCGAAGAGCAACTACGCCGTTGTGGGCCTGTACTTCTATCCCAACAAGGTGGTGCAGGTGGCCAAGAACATCAAGCCCTCGGCACGCGGAGAACTGGAAATCACCACGGTGAATCAGCAATTCCTTGCCGACAACGAATTGATGGTGCAGACGCTCGGTATCGGGTTCGCATGGCTCGACACGGGCACACACGACAGCCTGAGCGAGGCTTCTACCTTTATCGAAGTCATCGAAAAGCGCACGGGGCTGAAAGTTGGCTGCCTCGAAGGCATCGCCCTGCAACAAGGCTGGATTACGCCCGAGCAGGTGCGCCAAACGGCACAGCCGATGGCCAAGAACCAGTACGGGCAATATCTCCTCAAACTTGCAGAAGGCAAATAAGGGATTTCATAAAAATTAGTCCCTAATTGACAGCAAAAATGCTACGGCAGTATGGCACGCTTCTCCTGCTCTTTTGCCTTTGTGCCGCGTTGCAGGCAAGCGATGGCGGCACAAAGCGTTCGCGCGGCACGACGCCGGGCGACGATGGACTGACAGGCACGGGGTGGACGGGGTATCTGAAAATCACGGAGCCTTTGACGGCCGACGAACTGGCAGCCAAAGACCTTGGCGGCGTGACGTGCCTCGACCTTTCGGGCATCAGCCTGCCAGAAGGCGCAACAGCCTTTCGCCATACACCCGTGGAACCTAACCTGCTCATCTATGTGCGCAGCGAAGATGCCAACCGCGTGCCGGAGGCGTGGCGGTTTGCCGTGGCACGCGCCGAAAACGGCGAGGCGCGGCTGTTGCATTCCTTTGAACTCACCGATGGTGCTCCGCTCTTTATCCCCTTCCCCTTTGCCGTGAGCACGGGGCAGTTGCGCTATACGCGCCGCCTGATTGCCGATGGCAACTGGCAAACGCTCTGCCTGCCTTTCGATGCCGATGCAGTAGAGGGGCAAGGACTGTTTGAAGCGGGAAAGGCCTTGGGCATGGACGGCGAGTCACTTGCTTTCGGCGAGACGCAGACGATTTCAGGCGGCGCAGCGCATATCCTGCGCACCGTTGGCACGGCTGCGACGGACGGACGGCTCACGGTGACGTTCAGTAGCAAGGCGTGCACCGTCTCGCCCACGCTCGGCTATCTCTACCAAGGCATTTGGGGCACGAACTATCGGCAAATGTCCGTATCAGACGCGGGCGAAAGCATTTATCTGCTGACTGCCGACGGCAGCACCTTTGCCCACGCGGCGGCAAGCAGCACGCTTGCACCATTTCGCTGCTATCTCTCGCTGTTCGAGCCTGTAGGCCCGCAACTCGTCATTCGCTTTGAGCGCAACACGGCGGCTGCATTGCCTCCTGCCATTCTTAATAAAGGAAACCACGGCGCGGCACAGCCCATCTACGACCTTGCCGGACGGCGGCACACAGGCACGGCGCGGCGCGGCGAGATTTTAATAATGAAGAATATGAAATTAGTAAACAAGTAAACGAGTAGACAAGTAAACAAGATAAGTTACTCATCTAAAATATAATGTGCAAGACATCTCTGTCTCGTTTACTTGTCTACTTGTTTACTCGTCTACTCAAATCATAATAATATGGTAATCGCAGTAGACTTTGACGGAACGATTGTTGAGCATAAATATCCCGCTATCGGCAAGGAGCGGCCCTTCGCCGTCGCCACGCTGAAACAGCTCATGGAGGACGGGCACAAGCTCGTGCTTTGGAGCGTGCGAACGGGCGAGTTGCTCGACGAGGCAGTGGCATGGTGCGAGGAGCGCGGCGTGCGCTTCTATGCCGTGAATAGCAATTTCGACGAAGATGCCAACTGCATGAATAGCGACAACTTCTGCCGCAAACTCAAGGTGCAGATGTTTATAGACGACCGCAACGTGGGTGGCCTGCCCGACTGGGGCAGCATCTACCAAATCATCACGCGCCGCATCAGTTACGAACAGCTCCTGCGCGAGGAAATGAATATGCCAGTTGAAAAGCCGAAGCGCAAAGGCTGGTGGCCGTTCTAAGTAGGGGCGTATCGCATACGCCCGCCCAAAGCGTATCGCCCACGCCATACAATATTATATATAGCCTTTCCAAAATGAAGATATTTGCAGCAAACCGAATGCAGGAACTCGATGCCTGCACCATTCGCGAACAAAACATCACGTCGCTCCAGCTCATGGAACGCGCCGCCGAGCATGCAGCGGAAGCCATTGCTATGGAGTGGCCAGCCAAAGACACGCCTGTCGTGGTGTTTGCCGGGCCGGGCAACAACGGCGGCGATGGATTGGCCGTGGCTCGCCTGCTCGCAGGGCGCGGATATGCGGTGAAGGCATACCTCTTCAATACGGGCGACCACCTGAGCAACGATTGCGCCGAAAACAAAAAGCGCATCTTGGAAACGGAGGGCGTGGAATTTACCGAGGTGACCTCGCAGTTTGAAGCCCCCGCACTCTCGAAAGATATGCTCGTGGTGGACGCGCTCTTCGGCACAGGGCTCGACCGTCCCGCAACGGGCGGATTTGCCACCCTCATCAAGTTTATCAACGCCGCGCCGGCGCAGGTGGTGGCGATAGATATGCCCTCGGGACTGATGTCGGAGGACAATGCGCAAAACATTCCGAGCAACATCATTCGGGCGCACCTCACGCTCACCTTCCAGCACCTCAAGCCGGCAATGCTCATAGCCGAAAACAACGCCTATTGCGGGCGCATCAAGGTGCTCGACATCGGGCTTTCCGCCCAAAAGGCCGCCTCGCTCGACACGCCCTACTTCTTCACCGAAGCGGCCGACGTGAGGCAAATGCTGCTGGAGCGTCCCGCCTTTGGGCATAAAGGCACGTTCGGTCACGCCCTGCTTGTGTGCGGCCGCTACGGCATGGCGGGTGCCGCCATTCTCTCGGCAAAGGCCTGTCTGAAAAGCGGCGTGGGCAAGGTGACCATTCACACGCCGAAGCGCAACAACGACCTGCTGCAAATCTCCGTGCCCGAAGCCTTGCTCAGCCACGATGCCGACGACGTAATCTTCACAACGCCCAACCTCTCCGACGCGTTCAGCGCCATTGCCCTCGGTCCCGCCATAGGCACGGACAAGCGCACCGCGCTGGCTTTCATACAGCAGACGGGCCACGCCGCCGTGCCACTCGTCATCGATGCCGACGGCATCAACATCCTTGCCGACCACCGCAGTTGGATAAGGCAAATTCCAAAGGGCACGGTGTTTACGCCGCACCTCGGCGAGATGAGCCGCCTCGGACTGCACAGCACCGACCACTTCGCCGCACTTGAAGAGGCGAAGGAGATGGCGGTGACGCATGGTTTTTTCATTATCCTCAAAAACCGCTACACGGCCGTATGCACGCCGCAGGGCAAGGTGTACTTCAACCCCACGGGCAACAATGCGCTCGCCACGGCGGGCAGCGGCGATGTGCTTACGGGCATGCTCGCGGCGCTGCTGGCGGAGGGTTACGAAACGGCAGCTGCCTGCCGCCTGGCAGTGTTCCTGCACGGCCTCGCCGGCGACCTCGCCGCCACCGACTTGGGGCAGGAGAGCGTCACGGCTTCCGACCTCATCGACTATCTGCCCAAAGCCTTCCGCGCCCTGCACGGCGGCGAAACTCTGCCGCAGTTCGGGCCGATTGAGTTTTAATATTAGTGAACAAGTAAACGAGTAAACAAGTAGACAAGTATACGAGTAAACAAGACAAGTTACAAAATATAAAGATGAGCAAGACATTCCAGCCACGTCTGCTCGCTTGCTTGTGAACACGATTACAAAACATCTGTATATTCCATGAAAAAAATCTTCGCACTATTTCTCGCCTCCGCGCTCTCGGGCAGTCTCGCCGCTCAGACCGAGGTGCGCAATTATACGCCGGGCATCACCGACAACGGCATCACTTATTTCTTGCCCAAAACCGCGCTGCGCTTCACGGTCACGGCGGTGCGCCGCCACTACACGCCGGGTGAATATTGCCTCTATGCCGAACGCTTCCTGCGCTTGAAAGACGCCGTACAGGTGGAACGCGACGAGTGGGAAATCAAAACCGTGGAAATGACGCCTTACGGCGTGGCAGACAAGAGCAAAGCCTACACCATCCGCCTCGTGCCCAAGACGAGCGCGCCCCTCGCGGCACTGGCCGACGACGGACGACTGCTGGCGGTGAACAAGGACGCGCCGGAGGAAGAACCGCTGCCCATGGCGGCCGTAATTCCCGGCACGGACAACAACCTGAACGGCGCTAAGTATAAAACAGAAGAAATACTCTCGGCAGGAAATCTCACGAAAATGGCGGAACTCACGGCGGCCGAGATTTACGATATCCGCGAAAACCGCTCGCTGCTCACCAAAGGGCAGGCCGACTTTATGCCGAAGGACGGCGAGCAACTCAAACTGATGCTCAACAGCCTCGAAACGCAAGAAACCGCGCTTTTGCAGCTCTTCGCCGGCACGATGCGCGAGGAGACGCACGTGGCGACGTTCGACTTTGTGCCTACCGGCGAGGCGGCCGACAGCATTCTGTTCCGCTTCTCGCGCCACTTAGGGTTTGTGGACGTGGACGACCTTGCCGGCAAGCCCTATCGCGTCAGCGTGACCGACCTGAAAACGCTGCCCGCAGAGGTCATTGATCCGAAAGCAAAGGCAAAGAAGGAAGTCGACGACCTGCGCTACATGGTGCCCGGCCGCGCGGAGGTGAAACTCTGCGCCGACAACGCAGAACTGCTTTCGCAAACGCTGCCCATTGCCCAGTTCGGGCGCGTGGAGCATCTCGGCGGCGACCTCTTCAATAAGAAATACACCACCCGCGTGACGCTTTCGCCCGTTACGGGAGGCATTGTGCGCGTCGAGGCTGAGGAACCGAAATAAATTTTCGCCGTTTACAATCCCAAACATCTTATTTATGAAACGCCTCTCTCTTCTCCTGCTTTCATTCGCCATGCTCTTCGCCGCCGCGCAGGCAAGGAAACGCACGTTTCGCATGGCGGACTACGGCGTGACGCCCGGCACGGAAAACCAGTCAGAAACGTTGCAGAAAGCACTTGCCGACATCAAGGCACAGGTGCAGCCCGGCGACTGCGTGACGCTCCGCTTCAAAAAAGGCACGTACAACTTTCACCCGCAAGGCGCAGCCGTGCGCACCTATTATATATCCAACCACGACCAAGACAACCCCAAGCACGTGGCAATCGACTTGGTGGAATGGGAAAACCTCACGCTCGACGGCGGCGGTGCCTCCTTCGTATGCCACGGCCGTATGCTGCCACTCGCGCTGGTGCACTGCAAGAACATGGTGCTGCGCAACTTCTCCATTGACTTCGCCAAGCCCCACATCACGCAGGTGCAGGTAGTGGCCAACAGCCCCGAGGGCGGCATCGCGTTCCGCCCAGCGCCGTGGACAGATTGCGGCGTGGACGGCGGAAAGTTCTTTGCCAAAGGCGAAGGCTGGCAGTTCAACTACGGCACAGGCATTGCCTTCAATCCCGAGACGCACCACATGGTTTACCGCACCTCCGATCTCGGCATCGACCTCAACGGCGTGCAAGCGCAGGCCGACGGCACATATCTTGCGCCCAACTGGCGCGACGAGCGTCTGCCTGAGGGCACGGTGGTGGCCCTGCGCACTTATGCCCGTCCCGCGCCGGGCATATTCCTCGACAGTTGCACGCAGACCGCGCTGCGCAATGTCAAAGTACACTATGCCGAGGGCATGGGGCTTTTGGCGCAGCTCTGCACCGACGTCACGCTCCAGAAATTCTCCGTCTGCCTCAAAGGCAAGTCCGACCCGCGCTATTTCACCACGCAGGCCGACGCCACGCACTTCTCGCAGTGCCGGGGGCGCATCACGGTGGAAAAGGGGTTGTATGAGAGCATGATGGACGATGCCATCAACGTGCACGGCATTTATCTGAAAGTAAAAGAAATTATCGACCGCCGCACGTTGCGTTGCAGTTACGAGCACAATCAGGCTTGGGGCTTCGCATGGGGGCAGCCGGGCGATACCGTTTCGTTTATCCGCGCCGTGAGCATGGACGTAAAGGGTGATGAAAACGTGATTGAGAGCATCAAGCCTGCTGACCAGCCGACCAACCACGGCGCAAAGGAGTTCGTAATCCGTTTCAAGAACGACGTGCCGCGCGAGGTGTGTACCGACGAGACTTACGGCGTTGAAAATCTCTCCGCCACGCCCGAAGTCATCTTCCGCCGCTGCACCGTGCGCAACAACCGCGCCCGCGGCGCACTCTTCAGCTCGCCGCGCCGCACCGTTTGCGAGCGCAACTTCTTCGACCACACCTCCGGCACCGCCGTACTGCTGTGCGGCGACTGCAACGGCTGGTTCGAGTCGGGCGCGGTGCGCGACTTGGTGATTCGCAAGAACCGCTTCCTCAACGCCCTCACCAACCAGTTCCAGTTCACCAACGCCGTGATTTCCATCTACCCCGAAATTCCACGCATCAATATCCAAAAGGGTTACTTCCACGGCGGCAAGCGCGATGCCATCCTCATCGAGGACAACGTGTTTGAAACCTTCGACAAGCCGCTCATCTACGCACACTCCGTGGACGGTATCACGGTGCGCCGCAACACGGTGAAGCGCAACAACGACTTCCCCGCCTATCATCCCAACAATAAGGAAGAAAACTACATACGCTGCCGCGCCATAGACTCACCGGGTTACGAGCAGGCCGCGCCGCAGCGTATAGATTTGCAATAATATCTTTTTTGTCCAACATATTAATCAACTAAAAAAATGCTTAGCAAACAACTTCACGATGCGGTAAACGCACAAATCAATGCCGAACTTTGGTCGGCTTACCTTTATCTCGCCATGTCAATGGACGCAGAAGCCAAGGGCTACAAGGGCGTTGCCAACTGGTACCACGTGCAGTTCCGCGAGGAGCAGGACCACGCACGCATTTTCATGAACTATCTCAACTCGCGCGATGCCAAGGTGGTGCTGCACCCCATCGACGCCGTGCCCGAAACTTGGGAAAGCGTGGCAGATATGTTCAAGCAGCAACGACGACCGCGACTTCGCCTCCATCAACCGCTTCACATGGTTCATCGACGAGCAGGTTGAAGAAGAAGAAAATGCCCGCGAGCTCATCGCTGCCGCTGAGGCCGTAGAGGGCAACAAGTACGGCATGTATATGCTCGACAAAGAACTTGCCGCACGCACCTACACGCAAGCCTCGCCCCTCGCAACGGCCGAATAAGTGAGGCGCGGTTATTACCGATAACGCAAAAAAGAGGGTGTATCCAGATGCACCCTCTTTTTGCACATATGCCTAAACGATTAAATTCTTGAAACTAACAATGACAATACTGGCTTTTACCCTCATACTTCTTGCCGCTTCTTACTGCGCCGGCCTGCTCGGCTCGCTCACGGGCTTGGGCGGCGGCGTGGTGGTTATCCCCGTGCTGACACTGTGCTTCGGCGTGGACTTTCACTACGCCGTAGGCGCTGCGCTCGTGGCTTCCATTGCCACGTCCAGCGGTTCGGGCAGCGCATACGTCAAGGAGGGCGTTACCAATATCCGCCTCGGCATGTTCCTGGAAATCGCCACGACCATCGGGGCGGTATGCGGTGCGGCGGTTGCCATTTATCTCAACTCCAACACCATCGCCATTATCTACGGCAGCGTGCTGGTGCTTACAGCCGCCATGCAGCAGCGGCGCAAGTCGGACCACGATGGCGTGGTTGGTTCTGAAATGGCGCGCCGCCTCAAACTCTTCGGTTCATGGCCGCAGAAGGATGGCACGATGAAGCACTACCAGTTGCGCCACGTGGGCGGCGGTTTCAGCGTGATGTATGTGGCGGGCGTACTTTCCGGCATACTCGGCATCGGTTCCGGCGTGCTGAAAGTCATCGCCATGGACGGTATCATGAAAGTGCCCTTCAAGGTGAGCACCACCACGAGCAACTTCATGATGGGTGTCACGGCGTGCGCCTCGGCCGTAATCTACGTGCAGCGCGGCAACATTGTGCCCGGCATGGCCTGCCCCGTGATGATTGGCGTACTCTTCGGTGCGCTCACGGGCGCAAAACTGCTCAAGAGGCTCGACGTAAGACTCCTGCGCCGCATCTTCTGCATCGTTATCCTCATGGTGGCTGCCAATATGATTTATCAAGGCGCAACCGGAAAATTCTAAATAATATAATCTATAAAGTAAACAAGTAAACGAGTAAACAAGTAAACGAGTAAACAAGTAAACAAGTAAACGAGTAAACAAGTAAACGAGTAAACAAGTAGACAAGACAAGTTACCATATAAAATATAATTAGCAAGACATTCATGTCTCGTCTACTCGTTTACTTGTCTACTCGTCAACTAAAATATAAACATTATGCCTCAATCCCCTTCTCCCCACGATATGCGCGGCCTCATAGGCAACACCCTGCGCATCGGCGTGAGCGCGGCCTGCCTCGTGGCCTTTATCGGCGGCGTGCTGTATCTCTTCCAACACGGTGCAGAACAACTCCCCGATTATTCCACCTTCACCTATGGCAACGCGCCTGCCGAGTATACCACATGGCGCGGCATCTTCACCGGCCTTTTCGGCTTCACCGCTATCGGCTGGATACAGACGGGCGTGCTCATTTTGCTCCTAACGCCCGTGCTGCGCGTGCTGCTTTCCCTCTTCGACTTCCTGCGCGAGCGCGATTGGCTGTATGCTTTCATCACGGCCGTAGTGCTTGCCGTCATTATCAGCAACTCTTTGGAAGGAACTATCAGCATCTAAACCGCTCGATAATAACATCGAAAAAGGGCCGCCTGGAAATTTCCAAGCGGCCCTCATTATTGTAATCTGTGATGATTATTTCTTTGTGCTAAGCACGGCGCAGCGGTTGTTTGCAGGCGTTACATACGGCTGCACCGTATCGCCCTTGTACGAAACATGGATACGTGCCTTGTTGATACCGTATTTCTCGTTGAGCAACTTGGCAACAGCCTCGGCGCGTTTTTGCGATACCTCCATGTTG
>SFPF01000020.1 GCA_004552155.1 Bacteroidales bacterium | reverse complement strand
AATATAAATTAGCAAGACATTTACATAATGTCGGCTGCGCTCGGCAATTTAAGTAAACTTAATTGCGCTCGCTTGCACGACATTTCTGTCTTGTTTACTCGTTTACTTGTTTACTTGTTTACTAAAAAACAACTAAAATATTTGCGCTTTGCTCTCCATGTAAGATTGCAGGATGATGCAGGCGCTGATTTCGTCAACGAGGGCTTTGTCGCGCCGGCGCTTCTGCCCCAGCCCGCCGTCAATCATTGCGCGGTGGGCCAGCACGGAGGTGAAACGCTCGTCGTAGAAAGCGATGGGTATGTCGGGCACGGCCTTGCGCAACTCGCCGCAAAACGACTTGACGCGCTGCTGATTTTCAGAAGGCTGCCCGTCAGGTTGCGTGGGCAGGCCGACAACGAAGAGTTCCACGCTCTCGCGGCTCACATAGTCTTTGAGCCAATCGAGGAGTTTGGAGGTCTCCACGGTCGTCAACCCGTTCGCAATGATTTTCAGGGGGTCGGTAACGGCAATGCCCGTGCGGCGCTTACCGTAGTCGAGGGCAAGAATGCGCGGCATCTTTGGGGATTTGAGGAAAAACTTACAATTATAGTAAACAAGGCAATTATGAAACCTTAATCAAAAACTCGTCTACTAAAATCTTATTTAATCATGTCGCACCCCATGTAAGGCTGCAAGGCCTTGGGGATACGGATGCCCTCGGGCGTCTGGAAGTCTTCGAGCAAGGCTGCCACGATGCGCGGCAGGGCGAGCGCGGAGCCGTTGAGCGTGTGGGCGATGCGGATCTTCTTATCCTCTGCGCTGCGATAGCGGCATTGCAGGCGGTTGGCCTGATAGGTGTCGAAATTGGACACGGAACTTACCTCGAGCCAACGCTTCTGCGCTTCGCTATATACCTCGAAGTCGTAGCAGATGGCGGCCGTGAAACTCATATCGCCGCCGCAGAGGCGGAGGATACGGTAAGGCAATTCCAACTTTTGGAGCAACGACTCCACGTGTGCCAGCATCTCTTGGTGAGACTGGTCGGAATGTTCGGGCGTATCTATGCGCACGATTTCAATCTTAGAGAACTCGTGCAGGCGGTTGAGGCCGCGCACGTTTTTGCCGTAACTGCCGGCTTCGCGGCGGAAGCACTGCGTGTAGGCGCAGTTTTTAATGGGCAGGTCCTTCTCGTCGATGATTACGTCGCGGTAGATATTCGTCACGGGCACCTCGGCTGTGGGAATGAGATAGAGGTCGTCCACCTCGCAGTGGTACATCTGTCCTTCTTTGTCGGGCAACTGCCCCGTGCCGTAGCCGGAAGCGGCGTTCACAACCGTGGGCGGCATGATTTCCGTGTAGCCGGCGGCGCGTGCCTCGTCGAGGAAGAAGTTGATGAGGGCGCGTTGCAGGCGTGCGCCCTGTCCGATGTAGACGGGGAAGCCTGCGCCTGAGATTTTCACGCCGAGGTCGAAGTCGATGAGGTTGTACTTCTTGGCGAGTTCCCAGTGCGGCAGGGCGTTTTCGGGGAGTTCGGTGTCGTGGCCGCCGGTTTTCACCACGACGTTGTCTTCCGCGCAGCGTCCCTCGGGCACGAGGTCGTAGGGCACGTTAGGAATGGTGAGCAAGAGTTGGCGGCGTTCTTCCTCGGCCGCTTTCATGGCTTCTTCCTGTGCTTTTGCCTGTTCTTTCAAGCCTTCCACTTCGCGCTTGATGCCATCTGCCTCGTCCTTTTTCCCCTGCTTCATCAATGCGCCAATGCTCTTGGCGAGCGTTTTCATCTGTGCGTTGAGACCGTCAACGGCTGCCTGCGCCGTCTTGCGGCGGTTATCGATTTCGAGCACGCCCTCAATGGCTTCGCGTGCGCCTTCAAAATGTTTTTTCTCCAAACCGCGTATCACGGCTTCCTTGTCATCAAGGATTTGTTTGATTGTAAGCATGCGTATAATGTATTTTACTGCGCAAAATTACGCATTTATTTTGAGTTTCATATAACATAATGGCTTATTGCTTAATGCCAGCAAATGGTTTTAGGCAAAAAGAATAAGTTTTCCACGGAATATTTTTTATTGTCCACGAGTTTTATATTTTTTGCCCACAAATATTTTTTATTGTCCACGAATCTCACGAATTTACACGAATCTTTTTCAATGAATTAAATGGCGACCTGTTCGGTCGCACGAATTTTCACTAATTCAATCATAATATTAGTGTGATTCGTGCGACTGAACAGGTCGCCATTAATAAACAGGACACAAAGATTCGTGTAAATTAGAGATTTTCGGCTGCGCTCGGCAATATGAGCAAACTCTATTGCGCTCACTTGCACGAAAATTCGTGAGATTCGTGGGCAAAAAAATTCTATTCGTG
Organism: Bacteroidales bacterium; assembly: GCA_004552155.1. Lineage (GTDB taxonomy): Bacteria > Bacteroidota > Bacteroidia > Bacteroidales > Bacteroidaceae > Alloprevotella. The sequence continues at coordinate 16,116 of SFPF01000020.1, read as the reverse complement.
GGCAGCCCGCACCTTGATGGCGGGTTTCCCTTCCGGCTTCACTATATATAAATATGTATGGCCGGCGGGTACGGGAATGGCCACCGCGCCTGGGTTCTGCACGCTCGCGATTTGCCGGCCGCTCTCATCGTAGACCGTCACGCCGCCCACGTGGCCGCGCACCACGATGCTGCCATCGTGCACCGTCACTTCGGGCGCAGCCGCGCTTATCTTGCCGATGCCGGCCGCGCCGCCCTGCTTGCCTGTGACGCGCACGGCGTCAATCTCCATTGTGTTGCCATATTTGCCCACGAAGCGGAAAGCGATTTGCATGGATTTGCCGGCAAATTGCTCCAAAGACAGTTCGGTGAAATGATAAGAACTTTCGCTGTAATTGTCAAAAAGGTCTTTCAAACCATAGTCTTTCCATTCGTTGAAAACGTCATAGAGTTCCGTCCACTCGCCACCCGTTTCGCGCGCCATGACTTTGAGCGTCGTGGAGGGTTTGCTATTGGTGAACGTCCACGTGCCCCAATCAATGTTTTCGTTGTTGAGGTCGAAGAGATACAGGGGCGAATAACCGTGCTGGAAAGTCAGTTTTGCCTCTTCACCTGCCGTAAATACGGGCGAGACGAGCCATTCGTCCTGCGCGAGGTCTTCCTTTTTGCTTTCGCCGATAGTGGCATAGGCATAATATACTATGGCAAACTTGCTGCCCTCTACGGGCGCGGGAATGGTTTGTCCCTGGCGTTTCGTGGCCACGTGCCAGGTGAAGCGGCCTTCCTCCATCGCCGCCTGTTCGGCATTGGTGTTGATTTCCGTCCAGCCCTCGGGCAGCCAGTCGGAGGTTGTGCCGTCCCATCTTTCAAAGTTTTCAGAGAGCGTTTCAGTCTGTGACTGTGCGGAGCAAACCGCAGATGCGCCGAACCAAACGAGGGCGGCGAAAAGTCCTGTGGAATTCAAGCGAAATGATTTCATTGAGGTATTCAATTATAAAAAACAAAAGAGGAAGACCGAGCGGTCTTCCTCGTCCAAAAAACTAATTCGTTATTATTTGATGATATCCAAATCTTGGAACACCTTTTTAAGGGCGGCAACCGCACGGTCTACCTGTTCCTTAGTATGCGTTGCCATGAGCGCCACACGCACCAACGTGTCCTGCGGAGCGCAGGCAGGCGGAATTACGGGGTTGATAAATACGCCGGCATCGAAGGCGCGGGCCGTGGCCACGAAGGTCTTTTCCGGGTCGCGCACATAAAGCGGAATGATCGGCGACTCTGTTTCGCCTATCTCAAAGCCTTCTTCCTTGAAACGCTTCAAAGCGTAGCGCGTCACGTCCCAAAGGGCTTCGATGCGCTCGGGTTCCTGCTGTAAGATGTGCAGGGCTTCGAGGGCGCTGGCGGTAGCGGCGGGGGTATTGGAGGCACTGAAAATGTAGGTGCGTGCCGTGTGGCGCAGCCAGTTGATAATGGAACTGTCAGCAGCGATAAAACCGCCAATCGAGGCGAGCGACTTACTGAACGTGCCCATAATGAGGTCTACCTCCGAGGTCAGTCCAAAGTGGTCGCATACACCGCGCCCGTTTTTGCCGAACACGCCGAGGCCATGCGCTTCGTCTACCATAATAGTAGCGTTGTACTTATGCTTCAAACGCACGATTTCGGGCAAATTGGCAAGGTCGCCTTCCATGGAAAAGACGCCGTCTACAACAATCAGTTTCACGGCCTCAGGAGCACATTTCTGCAACTGGCGTTCAAGGTCTTCCATATCATTGTGCTTGTATTTCAAGCACGTGGAGAAGGAGAGGCGGCGGCCGTCGACGATGGAGGCGTGGTCGCGGTCGTCGCAAATGATGTAGTCATCGCGACCCGTAAGTGCGGCTATAACACCGGAGTTCACCGTAAAGCCGGTGGAGAAGCACAGGGCTTCGTCTTTGCCGACAAATTCGGCGAGTTCTTTTTCAAGTTGAAGGTGAAGGTCGAGCGTACCGTTGAGGAAGCGCGAACCGGCACAGCCGGAACCATACTTGCGAAGGGCCTTCACGCCGGCTTCTATAACACGCTCGTCGCCGGGAAGACCGGTGTAAGCGTTTGAACCGAACATCAGCACGTGATGTCCGCCCATTTCCACCTCTGTTCCCTGCTTACCTTCAATGGCGCGGAAGTAGGGATAAACTCCCTTGGCCATATATTCCTGCGGGAGCGTGTACTTTGCTAATCTGTCTTGTAAAATACCCATAATATCATTTTACGAAAAGGCATGATCCTTTCCAAGTATTATAAATTCTGGGCAAAGTTACGTATTTGATGCGACTTTCTGCCCTTTTAGTTAAGAAATATTGCTCAAAAATCAACTTTTAGTGCAAAAAATGCCGTTTAGAGAAATATATTCATAACTTTGTAGTAAGATAACCTGGTTTATTTGGTAGACGAGTATACTAATAAACGAGTAGACGAGACAGAGAAGTCTTGCTAATTATATCTTTTACGAGGATCTTGTCTTATTTTCTTTGAGATTTTTGCTTTGAGATTTTCGGCTGCGCTCGGCAATATGAGCAAGTCTCTATTGCACTCGCTTGCACGAAAATTCGGCTGCGCTCGGCAATCTGAGCAAGTTCTATTGCACTCGCTTGCACGAAAATTCTTTGTCTACTCGTTAACTTGTTTACTAACTCGTACATATAGCGATGAATTAATATGACCAAGACACGCTTATTATATATTGTCAATCCTATTTCGGGCACGAACCGAAAAAGGGACTTTGCAGCCATTGCCGATGCCTATACCGACAAGAACCGCTTTGACTTTCAGACGGTATACACCGAGCGTGCCGGCCATGCCTCCGAACTGGCGCGACAAGCCGCAGCCGAGGGAATCGACATTGTGGCTGCTGTGGGCGGCGATGGCACGGTAAACGAAATTGCCGCCTCATTGGTACAAACACCGACTGCCCTCGCCATCGTGCCGAGCGGTTCGGGCAACGGTCTTGCCCGCCACTTGCAACTGCCCATGGATATGCCCCGCGCCATCGAAGTTATCAACAAAGCGGAAATCCACGCCCTCGACTACGGCACGCTCAACGGCCACCCTTTCTTCTGCACCTGCGGCCTCGGCTTTGACGCCCTCATCAGCCTGAAATTCGCCGAGGCGGGGCGGCGCGGCCCTATGGCCTACGCCGAGAACATGATTAAAGAAGGATTTAAGTACAAGCCCGAGCGATACATTATTAAATATAAGAGCACGGACGGCGAGGGCGATGATATTTTGGAGCAGGAAGCCTTCGTGGTGGCGTGTGCCAACGCCTCGCAGTACGGCAACAACGCCTATATCGCGCCGCACGCCTCGATGAAAGACGGATTGCTCGACATTGTCGTGATTGAACCCTTCCCGCCATTGGAGGGCGCACAGGTTTGCTTGCAACTTTTCAACGGCACTTTGGAGAAAAACCAGCACGTCAAGACGTTCCAAACCAATGCCCTACACATCACCCGCCCTTCCGAGGGAGCGGTGCATTGCGACGGCGACCCTTTCATCACTTCTTCCGAGATCGACATCCGTATCGTGCCGCAGCAACTGCGCGTCGTGGTCAATCCGTTTGCCAAGAAGGTGCGCCAATGCAATTTGCAGCAATCTATTCCCGAGTGGTTCAAGGAACTGACCACACTTCCTCCGACACTGCAAATGAAAACGGACAACCTGCTGCAACTCAACCGTAACTTACTCGAAAAACTGCGAAAGAATTAGGCTAAGCACGCTTTACATTTTTCGGAAACAAATAGACGAGTGAACGGGCATGTTGCTCGTTCACTCGTCTGCTAAAATTCTTTATTCTTTACACCCACGCATCGAATTTCCCATCGGCATCGTCCGCTTTTTCTTCCTCCTCTTCTTCATTATCGAATATCGGGTCGTAATATTGTTCTATCTCGGCCGCATGTTCTTCCAAGCGGCCCATAGTGTGGGCGATTACCGTCTCGTTAAGCAGTTTGCGGGAGCCGAGGCGCGTGCCTTTAAGGGCCAGCAAGTCGTGCTCAGTGAATAACATGTCCTTATCGTGGCAGCGCACCATGTCATACATTTTTTCGTATGCCGTAAAGTAGTCCCAATTTGCTGCCTTGGTATACCACGCCCACGCCTCCTCGTTATTTTCCGGCTGCAAGCAGTAACCATTATAATATACATCGCCCACCAGTTCAGCCGCAACTTGTGAACCAAGATTGGCGCACACTTTAAGTTCGTCGAGAAGTTCTTTTGCAAGCACCTCGGTCTTTTCACAATCCTCCAAGTTGTCAAAGTCAAGCAGCTCCTGCCACGCGAACAAAGTGCGGCAGTCTACGTCTCCATGCTTCGCGCCCTCCCGCAAAACGGACAGATAGGTTTCCATATCGGTGAGGTGGCAGTTGTCGTCTAACTTGCCTTTTAGCAGTGCCAGGTTAAACCAAGCCTGCACCTCTCCATGTCTGACTGCTTGGGTAAAGAAATCCTCTGCCTCCTTTTTCCTTCCGAGTTCTTCGAGCGCGAGGGCACGATTATAGAGCCAAAGGGAGAAATAATATTTGAGATTGGTATCGCCGTGCAGCCAGGCATCGGCTAATTTCTGGGCTGCATCGGGGTCCTTCTTAAAGACCACAGAACCAAAGCATAACTTTCTGAATTTCAAGTTAGCGGCATACTCGCTATTCTGGGCCAACGCCTCTTCAAGCAGTTGGTCGAACAGTTCATGGTTCACCGTCCCCGCGTCGCCATAGCGCCAGGCCTCTGCAAGCGAAGCAGTAGCATCGGCTACGCCACCAGCCTGCGCTTTTTTGAAATAATCGATCGAGATAGTTGCCGAATCTTCGCACGGCTTTACCACAATATGATATCTTCCGTAAGCAAACTGCGCATAAGGATTGCCGCTGTTTGCAGCCCGTTCTATAAGGTCAAGCGACTGCGCCGAGAGTTTGAAAATGCAATGCCTCGTGTAGAACACGCGCAAGAAATAAATGCGTTCCGCCTCGCTTTTCGGACCGCCGTCGGCAAGGGCGTTTTCAATTATTTCGTTATAACCGCCATTTTCCATAAGCCAGCAATAATCGGGGGCAATGCGCAATGAGAATATGTGCCGTTCCTTGTTTTCCGGCCCCAAAGACATATCGTCGTAGTAATGCTCCTCGCCGGGCGCAAGCACGAACACATGGCCATAGGTGTCGCAAAAGAGCAAATGATTTTCGTCGTAAACGGTCACATACGCTTTGCCGTTAAAGGAATAAGTGCCGTCTCGACGTGCTTCTCTTATCTGATTCTTAAACTCGGTGGCAAAAGGATTCGGGCTATTGTCACGGTATTGCACACTTTTATACGTTGTCTCCGCCCACTTCCACGGTTTGCCATGCAAAGCAGACAGGTCAGCAGGCGCAACAAAGACATCGCTCGCCCAAGTGCCGTCATTGCTCTTAACCCATTTTTCGTACCTCACAATGCATGGCACACAATGTCCCACGCGGTCGCAATGCACTACGCGCCCGCAACTATCGAACTCTGCTGTTGCCATCACTTCTTCATAAGTACCGCGCACCCATCTCTGCCCTTCTTTTTCTTCCACCTCAAGGGTAATCAGGAAACCGCGCCCGTGGCGTTTGCCGTTGCTGAACTCACCGGCATAAAAGGTCGTGGCATCGAGAGCCATCATGCCGAGGCCATGCGGAAGCCCTGTTGCTTTGTCAATCTCTCCTTGATAACGTTTGCCGTCAGGCAACAAAATCCATTTATTAGGGTATAATATCATAGTCTTTTCGGTTAAATTACATCTCGTTTGCTCGTTATAAGCCTCCTTTGCAAATATAGGCAACTTTATATATATAAACCACGCTTTCTTAAATAGAATGAGATTAACCCGCACAAAAAATCTCCCGCAACCGAATGGGTTGCGGGAGATTTTATTTAGATGAGCAGTAAGCGTCTGCCGCTTACTTCTTGTTCAGTACGAGGTCCACGTTAACGGCGCAAGCCACGGAGCAACCTACCATGGGGTTGTTGCCAATACCGAGGAAGCCCATCATCTCAACGTGTGCGGGAACAGAAGAAGAACCGGCAAACTGAGCGTCAGAGAGGGTGCGGCCCGTGCCACCGCCAGATGCTACGCTGAAGTAGGGCTTGCCCTGAAGCACGCGCTCCTTCTTGTAAGTACCTGCAACGGGGTGCTGGAAACGAGTGGGGTTGGTAGAGTTACCCGTGATGGATACGTCTACGTCTTCGTGCCACATGATGGCTACGCCTTCGCGAACGTCGTCGGCGCCGTAGCAGTTAACGGCAGCGCGGGGACCGTTGCTGTAAGGAGTTTTCTTCACGATGCTGAGTTCGCCCGTGAAATAGTCGAACTTGGTCTGCACGTACGTGAAACCGTTGATGCGGCTGATAATCATGGCAGCGTCCTTGCCGAGACCGTTGAGGATGCAGCGCAGGGGCTTGTCGGCGGGTCTTGACTTGTTGGCCATCTGTGCAATCTTGATAGCGCCTTCGGCGGCTGCGAAACTCTCGTGGCCGGCGAGGAAAGCGAAGCACTTGGTTTCGGGAGAGAGCAGACGGGCTGCGAGCTTGCCGTGGCCGATACCTACCTTACGGTCGTCGGCTACGGAACCGGGAATGCAGAATGCCTGCAGGCCCTCGCCGATGTATTCGGCAGCCTGAACAGCGTCTTTTGCCTTCTCTTTAAGCGCAATGGCAGTACCAACGACGTATGCCCATTTAGCATTTTCAAAGCAAATCATCTGCGTTTCTTCACAGGTCTGATAAGGATCAAGGCCAGCGGCTTCACAGATTTGGTTGGCTTCTTCGCAAATTTTACTTCTCTAATCATAATTGCAGTCCTCCTAATTAGTCTTTACGTGGGTCGATTGATTTAACTGCGCCGTCCTCTTCCTTGGTACGGCCGTAGGTGCCGGTAACGCTCTTGAGGGCTTCGTCGGCGGGTACGCCTTTCTTGACAGCGTCCATAAACTTGCCCATGTGTACGAACTCGTAGCCGCAAACCTGGTCGTCCTTGTCGAGATACATCTTGGTGATGTAGCCTTCGGTGAGTTGGAGGTAGCGGGTGCCTTTAACCTTCGTGCCGTAAAGCGTGCCGCACTGCGATACAAGGCCTTTGCCGAGGTCTTCAAGGCCTGCGCCGATCACGAGGCCGCCTTCGGAGAATGCGCTCTGCGTGCGTCCGTAAACGATTTGCAGGAAGAGTTCGCGCATGGCCGTGTTGATGGCGTCGCAAACGAGGTCGGTGTTGAGGGCTTCGAGGATGGTCTTGCCGGGAAGGATTTCGCTGGCCATGGCGGCGGAGTGCGTCATGCCCGAGCAGCCGATGGTTTCAACGAGGCATTCTTCGATAACGCCTTCCTTAACATTGAGCGTGAGCTTGCACGCGCCCTGCTGGGGTGCGCACCAACCCACACCGTGGGTCAGGCCGGAGATGTCCTTGATTTCTTTGGCTTGCACCCACTTGCCCTCTTCGGGAATGGGAGCGGGACCATGATTGGGGCCTTTGGCCACGCAACACATGTTCTTTACTTCGTGTGAGTATTCCATGTCTTTTATAATTATAAAATAAGGGTTTTGCTTTTGCAAAATTAGCGGTATCGGCAATATCTGCCAAACTTTTATATTGCTTTTTTGCGCAGAAAAGCGCGTTTTGTGTGCTTTTGCTTAGCAGTAAGGCGTATGCGCCACGGAATTATGCTTTATTTGACGGCAACACGAAAGATTTTTCGCCCACGAGTTTTTATTTTTGCCCACGAATCTCACGAATTTACACGAATCTTTTCCTTGCGTTTTTAAATGGCGACCTGTTCGGTCGCACGAATCTTCACGAATTCAATATTTTCGGCTGCGCTCGGCAATTTAAGTAAACTTAATTGCGCTCACTTGCACGAAAATTCAATATTTTCGGCTGCGCTCGGCAATTTAAGTAAACTTAATTGCGCTCACTTGCACGAAAATTCAATGTTTTTGGCTGCGCTCGGCTATTCAATCATATGATTAGTGTGATTCGTGCGACCGAACAGGTCGCCTTTAAATTAATTGAGAATGTTTCGTGTAAATTCGTGAGATTCGTGGGCAATAAAAATATTTCATTTTGTGGGTAAATAACCAGTTGGCAACTGGAACTGGCGGAGGCCGAAAAGGGGCAAGGCGGCCATGAACTGCTCCATCGCCTGCGCCGAAAGTTCTTCGAATTTCTCGAAATCCGTTTCGCGGAAATAAAACCATATTTCCACGGGTACGCCGCGCCCGGCTTCGATGTTCGGTATGCGCGTGAGTATCCAGTCCTCGGTATTCACGTCTTTGCGGCTGTGCAACGTCTTTTCCACGTAATGGCGGAAGAGCGTGAGGTTTACCATGTTGCCTCCCTTGCGCTCGTCGGAGGTGAGATAAGCCGCAAACTTCTTGTCGGCAAGTTCCTGTTTGGTGAGCAGGCGCACGGTGTTGGCATCTATGTAAAGCGTTTTCTTGAAACGGCGGCTGCCGAGGTTTTGCATCGTGTCCCAATTCTTGAAACAGTCGCTTACGAGCGTGTAAGGCGGCACTGTGGAGACAGATTTGTCGAAATTGCGGACCTTAACCGTGGTAAGCGATATTTCTTCCACGGTGCCGTCGATGCCGAGCTTTTCAATCGTCACCCAGTCGCCCACTTTGAGCATTCGGTTGGCGGAGAGTTGTATGCCGGCAACGAGACCGAGGATAGAATCCTTGAACACGAGCATTAGCACCGTGGCCGCTGCGCCGAGACTCACCAATACAGTCAACGGGTTACGCCCGAAAGCGAGGGCAATAGCCGTGATGCCGCAGAGGCTGTAAATGATGATGCGGGCAAATTGGAGTATGCCGAGCAGGTGGTGCTTTTGCATAAGTTCCTCGGCCACGCGACCGAGGTTTTTAACAAAAGTGGTGAGCAACCACATCACGGTGAGCGTGATGAAGACGGAGGTGCCGCGGTCGAAAAAGACGTAAAGCGTGGAAGTCGTCGCCCTGCCCGCCGTAGCGAAACAAAGGGGGAAGAGATGATAGAAGATAACGCCGGGCACGATGTTGCACATCGCTCGCAACATTGTGGGCGAAAGGATATAGTCGTCCCAATGTACTTTTGTGCGTTTCACAAAAGCGCCTATGGGCGGCGCGATAACGTAGTGCAACACGAGCCCCACAATCCACGATAGCAGGCAGACAGACAGCAGCGTGGCGGCAAAGGCTAAGCGCAGCGATGCCGCGAGGCTGAGACCGTGGGCGAAGAGAAATTCAAATACGCTGTCGTAGATTGTGGAAATCATGGGTTAGGAAACGAGAGTAGACTAGTAGACGAGGAAATTTTCGTGCAAGAGAGCGCAGAGCCGAACGATTGCGTTAAGCCAAATGAGCAAAATCGAGTTTACTCGAATTTTGCCATGGCGAGCAATCGCACTTTTTAAGAACTTGTTCGGGCTATGCCGAGCGCAGCCGAAAATCACGAAGTGAAACGAGTAAACGAGTAGACAAGTCTATCAATTTGCAGAAACAAACTCATCGAGGAAGCGCACGTCGTTTTCGGAGAAGAGGCGCAGATCTTTTACTTGATATTTCAGGTTAGTGATGCGCTCCACGCCCATACCGAAGGCGTAGCCCTTGTATTTCTTGCTGTCGATGCCGTTTGCCTCGAGCACGTTGGGGTCTACCATGCCGCAGCCGAGGATTTCCACCCAGCCCGTCTGCTTGCAGAAGGCGCAGCCCGTGCCGCCGCAGATGTTGCAGGAAATGTCCATTTCGGCCGAGGGTTCGGTGAAGGGGAAGTACGAGGGGCGCAGGCGGATCTTGGTATCCGGACCGAACATTTCGCGGGCGAAGGTGAGGAGCACCTGCTTGAGGTCGGTGAACGATACGTCTTCGTCGATATAAAGCCCTTCCACCTGATGGAAGAAGCAGTGCGCGCGGGCCGAGATTGCCTCGTTGCGGTACACGCGGCCCGGGCAAATCACGCGGATAGGCGGTTGCGTGTGCTCCATCACGCGACTCTGTACGCTGCTCGTATGGGTGCGCAGCACGATGTCGGGATGCTGCTCCACGAAGAACGTATCCTGCATGTCGCGTGCCGGGTGGTCTTCGGCGAAGTTCATGGAAGAAAACACGTGCCAATCGTCTTCCACCTCTGGTCCGTCGGCCATAGAGAAACCGAGGCGCGAGAAGATATCGATGATTTCGTTTTTAACGATGGAGAGCGGGTGGCGCGTGCCGAGTTGCACGGGGTAAGGCGTGCGCGTGAGGTCGAGGTCGTCGTGGCTGTCCTCTTTCGTGGCGAGCGACTGGCGCAGGGCGTTGAGTTTGTCTTGGAGCGCGGTTTTGAGGGCATTGATTTTCTGTCCCGTTTCGCGCTTCTGCTCCGCCGGCACGTTGCGGAAGTCGGCCATGAGGTCGTTAAGCAGGCCTTTCTTGCCTAAATATTTGATACGCAGTGCTTCAAGTTCTTTTTCATCGGCTGCTGCGAGGCTTTCCACCTCAGAGAGCAGGGCATTGATTCTTTCTGTCATGATGTTCTATATATATAATATGTAAGGCAAAGCCTCAAAAACAAGCGCAAAGTTAAATATTTCTTTGCAAATACCTATTTTCTTACGTGGAAAAGCGTTATTTTTGCCGCGTTTTACAGAAGACGATAAAGATGAAACGGTTTTTGTTTTTAATGATGGCGTGCGCCCTGTTTTCTTTTTCGTGCACGCGCAAGGGGCAGCAGCCTGCCGAAGAAACGCTTGCCGACAGCGTGATTGCCGACACGGTTCCAACGGAGCCAGAGGTCGATTCCGTGACGGTGGCGCCCTCTAAAAAGGCCGACGGGCTATTCGATGATTTCATCTTTGTATTTATGAAGAATAAAGCGTTCCAGAAAGAACGCATCAAGTTTCCGCTTAATGTTGTGAAACAAGGAATTGCGTCATCTATAATGGAGAAAGACTGGAAGTACGACCCGCTCTATTCGCGCAACGATACTTACACGATTATTTTCGATAGCGAACGCTCGCTCAACGACCCTAAACGCACCGATTTGAAGCACGTGGTCGTGGAGTGGGTCTATCTTACGCAGCACAAGGTTAAGCAATATATCTTCGATAAAGAGCAGGGGCAATGGCGGCTTACCGAAATCAATTCGCATCGCTTTGACAAAAACGAAAACAGCGATTTCTATCATTTCTACGCCCGCTTCGTGAATGATGAGGAATATCAGAGAGAACATATTGAAAACCCCTTCGCCTTCAAGACCTACGATTACGATAATTTCGAAGACATAGAAGGTTTGCTCGACGTGGAACAATGGCCCGACTATCGCCCGGATCTGCCCACCGAAGTTATGACAAACATCAATTACGGACAGAGTTACCGCTCCTCCACTAAGCGCATCCTCATGCTTTGCAGCCCCTCCGGCGGTATGGGTTGCAACCTCACGTTTGAGAAAAAGGACGGAGAGTGGCTGCTCACGAAACTTGAAAATTGATTTTCCCTGTCTATTCGTTTACTTGTTTCGCTTCGTGATTTTTGCTTTGAGATTTTCGGCTGCGCTCGGCAATATGAGCAAGATCTATTTCTTGACATTTTCGGCTGCGCTCGGCAATATGAGCAAGCTCTATTTCTTGACATTTTCGGCTGCGCTCGGCAATATGAGCAAGCTCTATTGCACTCGCTTGCACGAAAATTTCCTCGTCTACTCGTTTACTAAAAACTTTCGCATAATGATTACCCGAACCCCAGACTTTTCCCTACTTCATCATAACACGTTCGGCATCGACGCCCGTTGCCGAGAATTTGTGGAATACGACACGGAGGACGACCTGCTTGCCCTCTTGCCCGAGTTGCGCGGCACAAAATATTTCCACATCGGCGGCGGCAGCAACCTCGTTTTTGTGGGCGACTACGCCGGCACAGTGCTCCATTCCCGCATCAAAGGATTCGAACCGCTCGCTCCTGCCCCCGACGGCAGCCTGCGGGTGCGCATCGGTGCGGGCGAGGTGTGGGACGAGGCCGTGGACTATCTCGTGGAGCACGGATATTACGGCGCAGAAAACCTGTCGTACATTCCTGGCGAAACGGGTGCGGCGGCCGTGCAAAACATCGGCGCATACGGTGCTGAGGTGGCCGACATCATTGAGAGCGTGGAGGCCCTGCGCGTCAGCGATGGCGAGCGAATAGTGTTCCTTAAAGAGCAATGCACCTACGGTTATCGACAAAGTATCTTCAAGGGTGCGGCGCGAGGGCAATATATCGTTACCCGCGTCACGCTTCGCTTGCAACCCGCCTTCACGCCGAGCATCGGCTACGGCGCAATAGAGCACGAGGTGGAGCGTCGCGGCATAGACTTGCCTGCACTCACCGCCCGCGAGCTACGCAATATTATAATAGATATTCGCCGCAGCAAGTTACCCGAGCCCTCTGAGGTGGGCAGTGCGGGTTCTTTCTTTATGAATCCGGTAGTGCAGCGCCCGCAGTTCGAGGCTTTGCAGCAGCACTATCCCGACATGCCGCACTACGATGCGCCCGGCGGCGTCAAGATTCCTGCCGGCTGGATGATAGAGCAATGCGGCTGGAAAGGGCGCACCGTGGGGCGCGTCGGCGTATACGACAAACAGGCACTGGTGCTGATTAACGCTGGCGGCGCAACGGGGCGCGAGGTCTACAACCTTGCCCAAACCATCGCCGCCGACGTGCAGGCAAAGTTTGGCATAGAGATTACGCCCGAGGCAAACTTTGTGGAGTGAGATAGATGCAAAAGCAGAGGGAAAATCATTATTAACGCCACCACCATGCTCAAACTTACGATATTAGGCAGCGGCACAAGTTGCGGCATTCCCGTCATAGGCTGCGACTGCCCCGTATGCACCAGCACCGACCCGCGCGACAAGCGGCTGCGCACCTCGGCATTGATAGAAACCTCCGAGGGCGGCACTATCCTCATCGACTGCGGCCCCGACTTCCGCCAGCAAATGCTGCGCCTACCCCGTGCCGTGCGCCCCGATGCCGTGCTGCTCACGCACAAGCACCACGACCACGTGGGCGGCATCGACGACCTGCGCCCCTTCGGCTGGCCCGATGCCGTGCAGATATATGCTGATGAAGATTGTGCCGACGATGTGCGCAGCCGCTTCCCTTACAGTTTTGTGGAAAACAAATATCCCGGCGTCCCGAACCTCTCGCTGCACACGTTGCACCCCTTGCAGTCCTGCCGCATTGCGGGCACGGAGGTACTGCCCCTGCCCGTGATGCACGGCAAACTGCCCATTCTCGGTTTCCGCATCGGCGGACTGGTGTACATCACGGACATCTCCGCCCTGCCGCCCGAAGCAGTGCCTTATGCCAGCGGTGCGAGCATCCTCGTGCTCGGTGCCCTGCGCCACAAGCCGCACCACAGCCACGAAACCGTCGAAGAAGCCTGCGCCCTTGCCCAACGCTTGCAGGCGCGCGATACTTATCTCATCCACATGTGCCACGATATGGAATGTCACGCCGAGGCGGAGCGCAGCCTCCCCGCGCATATACATCTTGCCTACGACGGACTGGAATTGGTAGTTGAGGAATAAACTTTGATTTATACAAATTCAAAACTCTTACACACTTTTTCAGATTTGGCAAAACAGAGATAAATCATTAAATTTGCCTTGCAAGCAGGAAGAGCGGCGCACGTCGTTCTTCCTGTTTTTGTTTTATCCGCAACTATCAGCAAGCTCGTAAAAATTATCAGCAAGCTCGTAAAAATTATCTCCGTGATCGTGAAAATTATCTTATAGGATAGTTTTTACGGTCATATAGGATAGTTAATCCGAACTTACGAAAGCGCAAAAATTTTCTGCCTGAAAATTTTCAGCAAGTACGTCAGCGTTATATTTTCCTAAACTTTCAAAATTTCCGAAAAAGCAGAAGCGTAAAAATTGCAAACGGCAAAATCACGCTCTGCGCAGAAAGGGAAAAGGCGATAACGTTTGTTTGCGATTGGTGAAACAGGAGCAGAATTTTTGTATCGCTGTGCGTGACTGGAAACCTGTCATTCGGCGTAGTGCCTTCCTCGTTGATCCGGACACTGCGTGCCCGGTTACTATCGCTTCGCTCTGTAGTGCCTTCCAGGCACTTAGTATTAATCTTACAAACACTCCATTTTAGGATTTCGTTGCGCTCAATAATATTTTCGAAAAATCAGAGACGTAAAAATTGCAAACAGGGAAATTACGCTCTACACAGAAAGAAGATGGTTTACGCTATTCTTGTGATATATGCGGCAAAAGGGACTCATATCTAACTCCCGATTTCTTCCCGCAAACATAGGCTATAGCATGAGCGTCGCCTTGTATGAGCTTGTCAAGATATAATGGCTCACCCTCTATTATCATACAACATTGAAAGGTGTCGCCTTTATGTAAGCGAGTATTTTGAGATGCCATGACTCGAAACGTAAGATTACCTATATACTCAATGTCGCACACTCTGTCCGGTTGCCAGGTGAGGCGAATGCAATCGCCGGGGTCTAAAGCAGAAGTCACGCTCAGTCGCCTGTTCAATACGGGATTACTCTGTTCTTCCTTTGGAAAGACAGCATTTCTGCAATAGTCTTCCCAGTTGCGATAACCCAAGAATTCAGCCAAAATAGAAAGCGTGCCGACTCTGGGTGTAACGTCTTCGCTCAAATACCCCCAAATGCGCATCAACGTGGTTCGGCTGACGAGCACGTGCAGTCGTGAATAGATATTATCTCGCAAAAAGATAAAGTCTTTGGGCGTCTTTATCTGATGATTAAGGGCAGTCTCAATTTCCTTGCATAACTGTTTTATCATAGTCGTTTTTCAGTTGATTATATCGTTTCATCAATTTCGTTATCAGATTGCCGTCATAAACGACGAGGGCGTTTGTGATTTCTGCCATCTCTTTTTCAGAGAATTTGCCGCTAATTTTCGTTAGATAGCGATTATAGGCAGCGCTGCTTTCATGAATCCTTTTGAAAATTTCCATATTCAGATTGTCAAAAGATTTTAGTGTGTCGAGATGATGCATAACGCCGGCGCTCTTAATGGCATTGTTGATAACATTCTTCCCATTTTTTATGGCATTTTCAACTCTCATCCTCTCTGCCTCTTGAGCCTGTTTTTTTTGCAACAATTCCATGTGAGCAGCCGAAACTCGCTCCAGACGAGCATTCAGCGATGAAACGGTGTCGTGAACCCCCATTTGTTGCAGTTTATTGCTGCTCAACTGTTGTCTGAGTTCGTTTATTCTAAGGGATTGGGCTATAAATATGAAAGCCGTGGCCACGACCAGTAATACAACAACAACCCATGCAAATACCGTTTTGATTTTATCTCGTTTCGAGATGGCATCCAGCAGTTCTGATACATTCCGGTATCGAAGTTCTATCGGCTTCAGACACCTCTGTATAATATGCTTAAAACCATACCCCAGATTCATTTTGCCATAGACAACACCAAGGCTATAAATGTCGTTCCGCACATCTGCTACAGACGTTTGCATTTGTTCCGGTGACATATATTGAGGAGTTCCCGCCGGTTGTTTCAAAATAGCGTAACTGCAGGTATCCGCAAACCCGAAGTCTATCAGTTTTACGCTGGTGCTATTTTTTGTGACAATAATATTCTCCGGCTTCAAGTCGCGATGAACAATACCTTTAGAATGTATATAGTTTACTGCCTCAGCTAACTGAATCGCAATTCTTTTTCGGTCTTTGCAGGCATGATTTTCCTTTAGCCATTCTTTCAGCGTCGTGCCTTCCACATATTCCATCACTATGCAGTAGCCAAAGTCTTCTACCATTTCCAGACCTACTGTTGACACCACAAAAGGATGCTCCAATTGCATTAGCAATTCGAGTTCTTTTCTAAGCCGTTGTATATAGGCGGTTTCATTAGCTACCTGCTTGTTCAAACCCTTTAGCAACCACCAACGCCCATAGCGTTTGGCTTTTGCCACTATGTTTACGTCCGATGTGTTGAATATTGTCACATCCGTAAACTTCCTACTGATTCCTTCGAATGAATCCATCAGGTAGCCTGAAGCCGACGAATCATAATCCTGTTGCATATCGCAAAATTAGTAACATTTGTGCAAAAGGAAAAATTGGTAAACAAAAAGAAATAATGCATAATGTATAAAA
>SFPF01000019.1 GCA_004552155.1 Bacteroidales bacterium | reverse complement strand
TTTCCCCAAAATCCAATTCAATTTCAACTATCTGCGCATTTAATTAGAATTGCAATTATGTTTAATAGATAGTTGTTGAATTAAATAAATATAGATTTTATCAAATAGTCGTATATTTGCAGTAAAGATTTGACGATAATACCATAATATGGAAAATAACCCATTGTACTCAAATGTATTTGCAGCGGTACGACTACCAATGGCAATTCTCATAGTGTTATTACACAACAATCCATTGCTTTTGGAGTTTGAAATTTCCTCTTCAATTTATTGGCAGCAATTTCCACTTTACATAATTCTCCATCACATTTTTACAAATGGTATAGCCCGCATTGCTGTGCCGTGTTTCTTCTTTTGCTCGGGTTTCCTTTTTTATAACAAATATAATGCTGATGCTTCCTTGTTTACTTATTGCAAGGGGAAGATCTTTAAATCATTACAGTCGATTTTATTACCTTATATAATATGGAACATTATTTTTATCTTAGTGAAATTTAGTACACAATTGTGTACTTCCCACGACCTGATTGCATCGAAATCTTTTATAGATTACACAGTATTTGATTGGATTGGAATTTTATGGAATCCCGTTGCTGGACAACTTTGGTTTCTGCGTGACATTTTTGTTATCGGACTATTTGGTTTTCCAATTTATTATCTACTGAAAAATCGCGTGACAGGTTTCATAATCATTATGATACTGATTTTTAATTGGTTGTTTGGTTGTACTTTTATACCTGATTTCGTTTCATATTTTGTGTTTTGGAGTTTGGGGGCGTATTTTAATGTGCACCATATTGACTTCTTACATCGTTGCGATAAAACAAAACATATATGTTTGCTGCTTTTTGCGTTGTCTCTGGGAATTGAAATCCATCTGAACCTTTCTAATAATCCTTTCGCAAACTATATGCAGAATTTTGTTGTATTTGTCGGGGTTTTTGCGGTTCTCACATCTATGGGTGCCTATTTGCAAATAAATCACCTGCAAGTGTCGCCCAAAGATATGCTTTCATCAGCGTCGTTCTTTATATACTCTGCTCATCCTCTGCTTCTTATGCCTGCTTATAAACTTTGGATAAAGGTCGTGCCCCTAAATACGGGTTACTTAATACTCGAATATTTCTCTGTTACTCTGTTGGTTGTTTTGTCGCTCCTTTTTATAATGAAAGAGATGGGCAAGTATTTCCCCAAAATATTGACGGTATTAAACGGAGGTCGGGTTTAAAAACAACTTCGTATCTTGTTTCTTATAAGAAATCCACGAGAAAATTACTTTATTGACTAACTTTTTATTTCCTTTGCAGTAGGAAAAACCCCAAACACGAAGATAAAGTACACATATTATAATATGAACAAGATTATCAGCAAGGAACAGTTTTCAGAAAAAGTGTTCCGCTTTGAAGTTGAAGCACCCCTTATTGCCCGTTCGCGACGCGCCGGGCATTTTGTCATTGTACGCGTAGGCGATACCGGCGAACGCATACCGCTTACCATTGCCGAAGCCGACAAGCAGCGAGGCACCATCACGCTCGTGGTGCAAAACGTGGGGCTTTCCTCTCAGAAACTCTGCGCCCTCGAGGCCGGCGATTACATTACAGACGTTGTGGGACCGCTCGGACGTGCCACGCATATCGAAAATTTCGGAACGGTGGTCTGCGCCGGCGGCGGCGTGGGCGTTGCCCCGATGCTACCCATCGTGCAAGCATTGAAAGCAGCGGGAAACCGCGTTGTGACGGTTTTGGCTGCAAGAACTAAAGAACTGATTATCTTGGAGAAAGAGATGCGCGGTTCGAGCGATGAAGTAATCATTATGACCGACGACGGCAGCTACGGCGACAAAGGACTCGTCACGGAGGCCATAGAGCGCGTGATTAACCGCGAAAAGGTGGACAAATGCTTCGCCATCGGTCCCGCCATTATGATGAAATTCGTATGCCTGCTGACGCAAAAATACCAGATTTCAACGGACGTTTCGCTCAACACCATTATGGTGGACGGCACGGGAATGTGCGGCGCCTGCCGTGTCACCGTGGGCGGTCAAACGAAGTTTGTGTGCGTTGACGGACCGGAGTTCGACGGGCATCAGGTAGATTTCGACGAGATGCTCAAGCGCCTCGCGGCTTTCCGCACGGAGGAACGCGAAGAATTGGAACATTGGAACGAGAGCCACGCCCACGAAGACGCATCGCGCGATGCCGAGTGGCGCAAAGAGCTCCGCCTTGCCGTGAAGCCCAAGGAACGCATGGCGCAGCCGCGCTGCACGATGCCGGAGCTCGACCCCGCCTACCGCGCCCGCCAGTTGCGCGAGGAAGTGAACCAGGGACTCTCGGTGGAAACGGCGCAAATGGAAGCCCGCCGCTGCCTCGACTGCAACAACCCTGGTTGCGTGCAAGGCTGCCCCGTGGGTATCGACATTCCCCGCTTCATCAAGCACATCGAAAAGGGAGAATTTGTGAAAGCCGCGCACGCCATCAAAGAAACCAGCACGCTGCCTGCCGTCTGCGGGCGCGTGTGTCCGCAGGAAAAGCAATGCGAATCGCGCTGCATACATCTGAAAACCGGCGGAAAGGCAGTGGCTATCGGATATCTCGAACGCTTTGCCGCCGACTACGAGCGCGAGCACTGCGTGATAGAACCCCTCCGCCCCACCCTGCGGCGCGGCGTGAAAGTGGCCGTGGTGGGCTCGGGCCCCGCCGGACTCTCTTTTGCCGGCGAAATGACCAAGCGCGGCTACGACGTGACCGTTTTCGAGGCACTGCACGAAATCGGCGGCGTGCTTAAATATGGCATCCCCGAGTTCCGCTTGCCCAACAAGATTGTCGATGCCGAAATCAATCTGCTCGAAAAGAGCGGCGTCACTTTTGTGAAAGACTGCATCGTGGGCAAGACCGTGAGCATAAAAGAACTTGAAGAACAGGGCTTTGCCGGCATCTTCGTGGCCTCCGGCGCAGGCCTGCCCAACTTTATGGGCATCCCCGGCGAAAATGCCATCAATATCCTTTCGAGCAACGAGTACCTGACGCGCGTGAACCTTATGGACGCGTCCAATCCCGACAGCGACACGCCCGTTCCGATGGGCAAAAACGTGGCGGTCATAGGCGGCGGCAACACGGCGATGGACTCCGTGCGCACAGCCATGCGCCTCGGTGCTGAGAAAGCCTTTATCGTTTACCGCCGCTCGGAGGAAGAAATGCCGGCGCGCGTGGAAGAAGTGCACCATGCCAAGGAAGAAGGCGTGGAATTCCTGACCCTCCACAACCCCATAGAATATATTGCCGACGAGCAAGGGCGCGTCAAGGAGATTGTGCTGCAACAGATGGAACTGGGCGAGCCCGACGCTTCCGGCCGCCGCCGCCCCGTGCCCATAGAAGGCGGCGTGGTGCGCGTGGCAGCCGACCTCGTCATCGTGAGCATCGGCGTATCGCCCAATCCCATAGTGCCGAGTTCCGTGGAAGGCTTGGAACTGGGACGCAAAGGCACGATTGCCGTGAGCGAAAAGATGCAATCGTCCATCCCCACCCTCTTCGCCGGCGGCGACATCGTGCGCGGCGGTGCCACCGTTATCCTCGCCATGGGCGACGGCAAGCAAGCGGCGGCTTCAATGGACGAATATCTGCAAAACTGCAAATAGCGTTATAAACTGATATGCAAGGACTTTATGCAATATTGCTATTGGTTTGCTCCAATATATTCATGACCTTTGCGTGGTACGGCCATCTGCGCCTGCAACAGACGGGCGTAAGCACGCATTGGCCTTTAATATTGGTTATCCTCTTTTCATGGGGCATCGCGTTCTTTGAGTATATGTGCCAAGTGCCGGCAAACCGCATCGGCATTATCGACAACGGAGGGCCGTTTAGTCTGATACAGTTGAAAGTCATACAGGAAGTGGTGTCGCTCATCGTGTTCACGGTGATTGTGACCCTCTTCTTCAAAGGCGAGCAGTTTCACTGGAACCACGTGGCGGCATTTATCTGCCTCGTAGCTGCCGTTTACTTCGTGTTCAGATAGCGCAATCGGTGATGAAATCAGCAGAAAAGAGTGCAAAATCCCTCGAACGGCGCATCTTGCACCGGGTGCGCGAGGCCGTTGCCGCTTATCGGCTCATCGAGCCGGGCGATCGTATCCTCGTGGCGCTATCGGGCGGAAAAGACTCTATGGCACTGCTGCATTTCCTATCCGTGATGCGGCGCAGCAACAACGGTTCTTTCGACCTGAAAGCCGTGCACGTGCGCATGGCAAACGTGGACTACCGCACTGACCTGCTGCAACTCAAAGAATATGCCGAGCAGCGCGGCACGGGCTTCGAACTCCTCGATGCTGCCTTCAAGCCCGACGAAAAACAAGGGCGCTCCGCCTGCTTCCTCTGCTCATGGACGCGCCGCAAGGCATTATTTAATTACGCCCAAGCCAACGGCTACAACAAAATAGCCCTGGGACACCACCGCGACGATCTGCTGCAAACGGCGATGATGAACCTCACCTTCAACGGCACGTTCGCGACCATGTCCGCGAGCCTCGCGATGGACAAATTTCCCATCACGCTCATTCGTCCGCTCTGCACGGTAGACGAGGCCGATCTGCGCCTTTGGGCCGATTTCACCGAAGTAGTGGCCACCGTGAAAGCCTGCCCTTACGACAAAATCGGCAAGCGCCACGAGATGCAAGGCATCATGCAGCAAATGCAAACATTCAACCCCGAATTTCGCCAAAGCCTCTGGCATGCGCTCAATAAGGCGGGAAAGGTGTGACACCGTAAATATATTAGTTTTTTAGTAAACAAGTAAACGAGTAAACAAGTGAACAAGACAAGTTACTCATAAAAAATTTAATTGGCAAGACAAATTTGTCTCGTCTACTCGTCTACTTGTAAACTCGTCTACTAATAAACCAACGAATTAACCATAAATCATCACAATGAATAACAAATTTCTAAAACCCCGCCTTGCGGTAATGCTGTTCCTTGAATTTGCCGTTTGGGGTGCGTATCTAACCTCTATGGGGCGCTATCTCGGCAACGTGGGTTTGGCCCAGCAAATCGGTTGGTTCTATTCCGTTCAAGGTTTCGTGTCGATTTTCATGCCCGGACTTATGGGCGTTGTGGCCGACCGCTGGATACCGGCGCAGAGGCTCTTGGGCATCTGCCACCTCTTGGCCGGCCTGTTTATGGGTTCGGCGGCATACTACGGCATGACGGCCGGCGCAAACGTGGAAATGGCAACGCTCTTTACGCTCTACACGCTGAGCGTGGCGTTCTACATGCCCACCATCGCTTTGAGCAATTCCGTTGCTTTCACCGGCTTGATCAACGCCGGCATGGACACGGTAAAAGACTTTCCGCCTATTCGCGTGTTCGGTACCATAGGCTTCATCTGCACCATGTGGGCGGTAGACCTCATGGGCTTTATGGCCGACTACAACCAATTCTTTGTATCTGCCGCTTTGAGCATCGGGCTTGCCGTTTTCGCCCAGACCCTACCCCATTGCCCCGTAAATAGCAAGCACGAAAGGAAGAGCCTCATAGAATCGTTGGGCTTCGATGCCTTCGTGCTCTTCAAGCAGCGCAAGATGGCCATCTTCTTCATTTTCTCCATGCTGCTCGGCGTTTCCTTGCAAATCACCAACGGCTACGCCAACCCGTTTATCAGCAGTTTTGCGGCAGAGCCTGATTATGCCGATACGTTCGGCGTGGCGCATGCCGGCATCCTGATTTCACTCTCTCAGATCAGCGAAACTTGCTGCATCTTGCTCATTCCTTTCTTTATGAAGCGTTTCGGCATTAAGCGCGTGATGATGATAGCCATGCTCGCTTGGGTGCTGCGCTTTGGCTTGTTCGCCATCGGCGACCCCGGAATGGGCGTATGGCTCCTCTTGCTCTCTATGCTTGTCTACGGCGTGGCTTTCGATTTCTTCAACATTTCCGGCGCGTTGTACGTGGATCAAAACACAAAGCCCGAGATACGCAGCAGTGCACAGGGCCTGTTTATGATCATGACCAACGGCCTCGGAGCCACGTTCGGCATGCTGGCGGCACAGACGGTGGTAAACAATTATACCACGATGAAGCAGGTGGCCGACAACTTCTATCAGGTGGGCAACTGGGACACCATTTGGTTTATCTTCGCCGGCTACGCCCTTATCGTGCTCGTGCTTTTCGCCCTCTGCTTTAAGGAGCATAATAAGGCAAAGGCGCAGTAAAGCCTACGCATTGGACTGCAAAATATAAAAAACAGCCATTATCTTAGCAAGAAAGCAGCGAATAAAAGTGCGTTGCAAATTGCACGTGCCGCCTACCAGCCCAAACTTCCCCTCGGTTTGCGCGGCAATGTGAGCATCAAAGAAGGACAGCCTACTGAAAGCGTCGGCAATCAGGCCGAGATTAAGGCACTCTTCCCCAACACCTACGGTATGCCGCTCGTTGAGTTCGTACCCTCCGACGAGAAGCGTGCTTATGCACCGATGAACATCGGTATCATTCTCTCCGGCGGCCAGGCTCCCGGCGGTCACAACGTGATTTGCGGCCTGTACGACGAACTGAAGAAGCAGAACAAGGAGAATAAGCTCTACGGCTTCCTGATGGGCCCCGGCGGTCTCGTGGACCACAAATACATCGAACTGACCGACGAAATCATCGATGAGTATCGCAACACGGGCGGCTTCGACATGATTGGCTCCGGCCGCACGAAGCTCGAAGAGGAAAGCCAGTTCGAGAGCGGTATCAAGATTATCCGCGAACTGGGCATCAAGGCCATCGTTATCATCGGCGGCGACGACTCCAACACCAACGCCTGCGTCCTTGCTGAATACTATGCAGCCAAGAACTACGGCGTGCAGGTAATCGGTTGCCCGAAGACCATCGACGGCGACTTGAAGAACGACCAGATTGAAACGTCTTTCGGTTTCGACACGGCTTGTAAGACCTATGCCGAAGTTATCGGTAACATTCAGCGCGATGCTAACTCCGCTCGCAAATATTGGCACTTCATCAAACTTATGGGCCGCTCCGCCAGCCACATCGCCCTCGAATGTGCACTGCAATGCCAGCCCAACGTTTGCATCGTGAGCGAAGAGGTTGAGGAAAAGAACCAGACGCTCGACGATATCGTAACCTACATCGCAGGCGTTGTTGCCAAGCGTGCCGCCAACGGCAATAACTTTGGCACTGTGCTCATTCCCGAAGGACTCATTGAGTTTATCCCCGCAATGAAAAAGCTCATCGCCGAGCTCAACGACCTCCTCGCTACGCCCGAAGGCGAAGCCGTAGAAGCCGCCGCCAAGCGAGCATGGGTGATCGAGCACCTCTCTGCCGAGAATGCCGCTATCTATCAGAGCCTGCCCGAAGGCGTTGCCAAGCAGCTCACGATGGAGCGCGACCCGCACGGAAATGTTCAGGTGTCGCTTATTGAAACTGAAAAGCTCCTCTCTGAAATGGTGGCTACTAAACTGGCTGTATGGAAGAAGGAAGGTAAGTATAACGGCAAGTTTGCTGCTCAGCACCACTTCTTCGGTTACGAAGGCCGCTGCGCCGCTCCCTCCAACTACGATGCCGACTACTGCTACGCTCTCGGTACGAGTGCAGCACAGCTCGTTGCCAACGGCAAGACCGGCTACATGGCTATCGTTAAGAACACGACGGCTCCCGCAGAACAGTGGATTGCCGGCGGTGTGCCCATCACGATGATGATGAACATGGAACGCCGTCACGGTCAGATGAAGCCCGTTATCCGCAAGGCACTCGTGCGTCTCGACGGCGCTCCCTTCAAGGAATTTGCCGCACACCGCGAAGAGTGGGCTGAAAACACGTGCTTCGTTTATCCCGGCCCCATTCAGTACTTCGGCCCCACGGAAGTATGCGACCAGTGCACGATGACCCTCAAACTTGAACAAGGTAAGTAATTTCGTTTTCAGGAGAAACCGCTAATCAGAATTGCCTGAATAGCGGTTTCTCTTTTTGTAAAACATGGTAACTAAAAGAGTA
This sequence comes from Bacteroidales bacterium, assembly GCA_004552155.1. Classification (GTDB taxonomy): domain Bacteria; phylum Bacteroidota; class Bacteroidia; order Bacteroidales; family Bacteroidaceae; genus Alloprevotella. Next base: position 28,256 of record SFPF01000019.1, on the reverse strand, counting down.
ACGACGAAGAAGAAGAGCAACGCGAAGCGTGCTCCGCAGAAATCAAGAGGACTCCTCTTGATGAAAAAGACGCGCACCCTGCTCACGCGTCTCTTCATCATTGCCGCCGCCGCTCTTTTCTGCTACCTTATATATATATATGTCGTGGCTCCGTATAGCGCCAAGTGGCGTGCGCTCTACGGCAAGGAAGATTATCCCAAAGGCTATTCTATCCACGGCATCGACATCAGCCATCATCAGGGAAGCATTGACTGGGAAAAACTTTCAAAGGCAGAAATCGACGGAGAGGGCATCTGCTTCGTCTTCATTAAAGCCACGGAAGGGCGCAGCCTGTTGGACGAAAATTTCAACGAGAACTTTTACAAAGCACGCGAGTACGGATTTCTGCGCGGCGCGTACCATTATTTCAAACCAAACGTCTCGGCGAAGAAGCAGGCGGAGTATTTTCTCAAGCAAGTGCATCTCGAAGAAGGCGACCTGCCCCCGGTGCTCGACATCGAGGAGCGCGGACGGCTGAGCGCGGCGGAATTGCGCGAAGCCTCGCTCACATGGCTGAGACTTGTGGAGGAACGCTATCACGTGAAGCCTATCCTTTACACCAGCTATAAGTTCAGGCTCGACGTGCTCAATACAAAAGAGTTCGACGCTTATCCCTACTGGATAGCCCACTACTACGTGAAAGACCTAAGCTATAAGGGCGAATGGAAGTTCTGGCAACACACTGATTGCGGCAAACTTGCGGGCATCAACCATAAGGTAGACCTGAATATCTACAACGGTTCGATGTACGACCTGCGCCGCCTTTGCATCGAGTATCAGGGAGAAAAAAGATAATTCCCGGCACGGCGCAAAAATAATTTGCACGAAGACAAAATAAATGTGCAACATACGCGTTATTATGTTGTAAAACAAACAAAACAATGCCTATGCCACATTTTACTCCCAACACTTCCTCTCCAAAAGAGAAGACTTTGAATTTTATCAAAGCATTTGCGCGTTTATACGTTCCGGGAACAACCAGCGAACAGGACGCCCGGCTTGCCGCCGCAATGTTTGCGCAACAAACCGCCACTTGCTGAAAAAAGAAAAAGATGCGTTGAAAGTTCTATCCTGTCAAGGCATCTTTTTAGTTATATGACTATCTAAAACAATAATCCTACGATGAAAAAAATATTGCTTCTTGGTTCCGGCGAACTTGGCAAGGAGTTTGTGATTGCCGCCCAAAGGCTCGGACAGCATGTCATAGCCTGCGATTCCTATGCCGGTGCTCCGGCGATGCAGGTCGCCGATGAATGTGAAGTTTTCTCCATGCTCGACGGCGATGCCCTTACGCGCGTTGTTGAAAAGCACCGTCCCGACATCATTGTTCCCGAAATCGAGGCTATCCGCACGGAGCGCCTGTATGATTTCGAGCGCGAGGGCATTCAGGTAACGCCTTCCGCCCGCGCCGTAAACTTTACCATGAACCGCAAAGCCATTCGCGACCTCGCCGCAAAAGAATTAGGGCTTAAAACGGCCCGTTACTTTTATGCCACAACTTTTGAAGAACTCAAAGAGGCTGCCGAAAAGATTGGTTTGCCCTGTGTGGTGAAGCCTTTGATGTCGTCTTCGGGCAAAGGACAATCCTTAGTGCGCACGGCAGAAGAATTGCAGCACGCCTGGGAATACGCCATTTCTGGCAGCCGCGGCGACATACAGGAAGTGATCATCGAGGAATTTATCCGTTTCGACAGCGAAATCACCCTGCTCACCGTCACGCAGAAGAATGGCCCTACCCTATTCTGCCCGCCCATAGGTCACGTGCAGCGCGGCGGCGATTATCGCGAGAGTTTCCAACCGGCGCACATCGCCCCCGAACATTTGGCAGAAGCCTGCCGTATGGCCGACAAAGTAACTTGACGCTTGCCGGTACGCAAAACTTCAACGAATTTGAGTTGCACCTCCGCGCCGTGCTCGGCCTGCCCATTCCCTGCGTGAAGCAGTTGGCAATCGGCGCCAGTGCCGTTATCCTCTCCCCCATTGCCTCCAACGAACCGCCCCGCTATCGCGGCATCGAAGAGACTTGCGAGGAGGATGCCGATATCCGCATCTTTGGAAAACCCACCACGCGCGTCAATCGCCGCATGGGCGTAGTGGTTTGCCGCGACGAAGTGGGCAGCGACCTCGATGCCCTGCGCGACAAAGCAAAACGTCTTGCTGCAAAAGTAGAAGTATATTGATTATCGCATTCCAAACCATTGTCCCTTTACCTTTAACGCGCTGCCAGATATATCTTATTGGGCAGCGCGTTACTCTTTCAAGGCAGCAAAATCCCTTTATTTCGCATATTCTCGCAAAAAATATGGTGAAACCCTTTGCTATCATATAAGAAAATCGTAATTTTGCATCGCAATTCGGAAGTAAAACCGAAGTTGATAGATCGCGGAGTGGAGCAGTTGGTAGCTCGCCAGGCTCATAACCTGGAGGTCGTTCGTTCGAGTCGAGCCTCCGCAACTAACCCGAAAGAGACCGGCAGAAGTCGGTCTCTTTTTGTAAACTTAAAATCAAAAAGATACACACTATAGCTTATAGAGTTTGGTGTGTATCTTTTTGTTTCTCACAACAAGCTAGTCCAAAACATGGACGAAATGCTTAACTGTGTTTTACTTGAAGGTCTTCAAATTTTACTTTGAACTCCTCGAGTTTCTTCTTCGCTTGCTCGTTGTTGATGATTAGTTCAATGGTTTTGGTGTCTCTGTCTGTCATAATAAAAACGATGCGCTAATTTTGTTTTTTCCAAAATTAGCGCATCGTTATCCGATAAAAAAAGACACCTTAACGGTCTTAATTGCGTTTCTTGTTATTATGTACCCAAAACGGGCCGTCAACGTAACTTGAATCGTCGTCGAATTCTTTGTCGATTTTCCTCTGCTTCTTGTTATTATACTCCCATAACTGGTCGTCAATGTATCTATAATCGTGATTGTCTTTCTTCTGCTTTGGAGTTGATTCTTCCCCGACATCGATTTTTGAAATCTGGTGCACGATTAGGCATAATGCCAAAAGAACTAAAAGGATTTCCATATAGAAATTAGTTTTAAGGTACTGCAAATTTACGGATAAATTTTTATCCGCGTTATGACGAGGCTTTTTCTTACTTGTCGCAAGCTATTTTTTCCTTTCTACTTGATACTATTTACTATCTGCGCAGAAAAAGTTTGTTAGAAAGTTTGTTACAAACTTTCTTATAGGAAAGGAAAAACTATAACGGGGAGCGCAAAAAAAATCAAGCAGGAAGAAAAAACTTCCTGCTTGATTTTTTTGTCCCGAGAGAGGGAATTTTATTTGGCGAGGTATGCCGTTACGTTTGTTTCGATACGCTTGGCGAGGTTGGCAGTGTCGGCGTTGCGATCGAAGGTTTCGCCCGTGATGTGCTCGTAGAGTTCGACGTAGCGGTCGGAGATGCCAGCTACGATTTCGTCGGTCATTTCAGGCACCTGCTGACCGGCCTTTCCTTGGAAGCCGTTGTCCATAAGCCACTCGCGCACGAACTCTTTGGAAAGCTGCTTCTGAGGTTCGCCTTTTGCAAAGCGTTCTTCGTAGCCCTCGGCATAGAAGTAACGCGAAGAGTCGGGCGTATGAATTTCGTCCATGAGGTAAATCGTGCCATCGTGCTTGCCAAACTCATACTTTGTGTCCACGAGGATAAGTCCGCGCTTGGCTGCGATTTCCGTACCTCGGCGGAAGAGGGCAAGGGTGTATTCTTCAAGTTTGGCGTATTCCTCGGGCGTTGCAAGGCCGCGTGCGAGGATTTCCTCTTTGGAAATGTCGGCATCGTGCTCGCCTATTTCGGCTTTCGTGGTTGGCGTGATGATGGGCTCGGGGAAACGCTCGTTCTCGCGCATGCCTTCGGGCAGACGTACGCCGCAGATTTCGCGCACGCCGCTCTTGTAGGCGCGCCACGCGCTGCCGCAGAGATAGCCGCGCACAATCATCTCAACGGGAAAGCCTTCGCAGTGCACGCCGACGGTGACCATGGGGTCGGGCGTGGCGAGTTTCCAGTTGGGGCAGATGTCTGTCGTGGCATCGAGGAACTTAGCGGCAATTTGGTTGAGCATCTGTCCCTTGAATGGTATGCCCTTGGGCAGGATAACGTCGAAAGCCGAGATGCGGTCGGTTGCTACCATAACGAGTTTGTCGCCTACGAAATAAACGTCGCGCACTTTTCCGTGATACACGCCCGTCTGGCCGGGGAAGTTGAAATCCGTTTTTGTTAAAGCAGTCATTGTATTTGGGATTAAGGATTATCTGCGCACAAAATTACGATTTTTTTACGAAACGCGCCGCTATTGCACGGTGGCATTAGCGGCGCGGAAAGTATAAAAACTGATTTTAGTTATCGGCAGTCCATTCGGTATCGCTGTCCCAATATTTGTTGGTAAATTCATTGGTAACGCCACCCTCGCCGGGCGTTACTCCGGGGGCTACCTCTTCGGAGGTTTCCAATGATCCGGAGCCAACGAGCAGAGATTGTTCTGTGTGCAGGTCGTATACCGTGCAGCGGGGAGAGAAATATAATTTTTTCATTGTCGTGTCTATATATATAATATTGTGTGTGCTTACTTAATTACTTTCTTACCGTTCACGATATACACGCCCTTAGGCAGATTGCGGAGCGTCTGCGTCAAGCGAATACCGTTGAGGTTGTAGATTGTGCCGTCGGTGTTGCCATTCGTCGGGGCGATGGTGCTGATGCCCGTTTCTTCGCCGTCAAAGTCGATGAGGTAGCCATTCACGGGCGTGATGTTCTTCGGCACGGCGAGGTAAGCGGTGGTCGGCTTGGTGAGTTTGAATGCCGCGCCTCCGGTTGCGCCGTAGTAGAAGCCCGGTTTCGGTTCGCTTGCGCTGTTGAGCGCGAGCTTGTAGTAGTAAACGTCTACGCCTCTCTGGCTGTTGGTATAACCCTCGGCTGTGCGACGGCCTTCCATGTAGTTTTCGCCGGAATATGTGGCAGTGACGTCTTCCTTCAACACAGCGGGATAGTAGTTAGTACCCGGTGCGCCGCCGATGAGCAGTGCAGTCTGTGCCGGTACTTGCGAGCCCTCGGTGTAGGCTTCGGTCTTGGTGATAACGCCCACATGCGGAGCCACGGTTACGGCATAGCCGCAAGCACCCTTCGGCATTACGTAAGGCACGTCGGTTACAAAAGTAGCGTAGCCGTTGGTCAGCGTACTGATGGCAAGGTCGGTTACCTTTTGGTAGAGCTGGACTTTCGAATAGCCGTTTTCACCACGATTAGATACTGCGTAATGCTTTATTACCTTTCCTGAGTTTTGATAAATTAAGCCACGATTTGTTTCAGAAACGGAGAAGGTGCTATAACTATCTATTTCAACATTTCCGTCTTCATCAAAATCTACCATCCATTTAGTTTTATCTGATACAGATGTCGCAAGGCTAATAGTCGTTGAGGTTGTGCCGCTCAGATATTTATTGTCTACCAAAAACTCATAAAGCGGCGCACCTTTATAATTTTCATCAGTACCTATAAGTTCAAACTCGCCCAAGGTTGCGGGCGTTTCATTGGTTACAGTATTATTTTCGCCTTGAGTATAGTCCACTGTGCTTACTGTTGCGGAAAGAGCCTTTTTAGCACCTTCGCAAACAATCAGATACGCAGCGAGTTCGTCGGTCGAAGTAATCTTTTTGTAGTAAGTCGGTGCTGCGATATTGAAAGAAGGTGCTTTGACCGTCAGCGTGCAGTCGGCAGAAGCCGAAGTGAAGTTCTCGTTTTCAGCCACAGAAGCCGTAATGGTGTAAGTGCCTGGATTTTTGCCGGCAACAATTTCGCCCGTGTTCGCGTTAATCGAAACATTGCCGTCAGCCGGTGAAATAGAATAAACAATCGGGGAGGTAGAGTTCTTGGTGGCAGAAACTGTGATGCTGCCGTTAGTCTCTACGGTGTAGTTTTCTTCGTCGAAGGTTACGGTTGCAGCTGTCTTGCCGCCCTTCTGTTCTAAGCAGGATTCTTCATAAACTCGGAATTCCCAAGTGCCGTTGTTGTTATAGGGATAGCCCGTGATGTCGTAAACGCCGCCGGCTGTTACGGATAAAGAGTTGTAAAGAACCAAAGTTGTGGAAGCGCCGCCCTGCTCAATAGTCCAATTTGTGCCGTCCGTGGTGGCGGTAACGCCCGTGAGTTTCACGCGCATGCTTTCAGCCATCTTGTAACCCGTGTTTCCGCTGTCTGTGAGGTCTTGAATGGTCCAGTTGGTAGCGGTAATACCGGCAGTGCCAGCAGTGTTGGCAGGGGTGAAGTCAGTAAACTCATACAACTGGTTGTACAACTTACCCTTTGCTATCACTTTGCCCGTAAAGCTGTTACCAGCCTTCAGGCCGTGGCCTTTCTTATAAAGATAGATACCAGCATGGCCGTCCTCCATATAAGCGTAGTTTGTGGCGGCGTAAGTAACCACGGCGTTAGAGGTGAGGTCGAAATAAATTTCCGTTTCGTTTGTGCTCGTGATATAAGCTTTCAGGTCTTCCAGCGTACCGCTGTCGTAAACGTAGATGTCGTAAGAGGCGGAACCGAGCTTATAAGTTTCGTTTGCTTCAGCCGAAGCCGTAATCGTGGCATGGCCCATGCCTTTAATGGTAACTGCGCCCGTGGAAGCATTTACGCTTGCCACGTCCTCATTGCTCGAAACGTAAGTAACACCGCCGTCCGTTACGCCCGTAAGATCAGGCTCGGAGAACGTGTCGTCGCCCACCTCGGCGTCAAAAGACTTTGTTTCGCCAAAGGAAAGGTTGCGGTCGGTGAGGTCGCTGCCGCCGCCAGAGGAAGTTGAAGCATATGTAACTACAATTTTCTTGAAGCGCGCAGTTGCGGAAGCTGTAAGCGTAACAGAATTTGCTTGTTCTGCACTGGAAAGAACCCAAGAGTCAGAAGTTAGGCTTGTTCCATTAAATTTTAGTTTTGTAGCATTGTAGGATTTTGTTGTTGGAGTAAAATCAACTTGTTTAATGACGTAATCACCTTCAAGGCTAATAGTCAATTGAGTTCCTTCATACATTCTTACGCTACCCTCCTTATTTGTACGAGGAGCATTCGATGCGGTTCCCAAAGAGAATGTAAGCTTTACAGGAGACTGTGTTACAACATAATCTGTCGTTCCCCCGGTTGCTGTTTTAGAACCGGCCCAATCAAAAGTTGTTGTTAAATCTTCTGCCCACACATTTGCACTGCTTCCGAACACGCAAGAAGCAATGATTAGCAAAAGGCGCAGGGATTGGTTAATCCCCGTCTTGCGTAAAAGTTTTTCCATAATAATTATATTTTAAGTTTGATAGAATTATAATCAAGGTTTGATATTGCAAAGGTACGGCATATTATATTCTTAATGCACGTATCTGCTAAGAAAGTTGTTACTAAACTGTTATAAAGCAAGCACAGCGTCCATAATTATGTCGTGCGGTTCAAAGGGAACGGCGGGAACTTGTTGCCAAGTAAAGCAGGCACCAAGGAGGAAAGGACGCGCGGGCAAGGCAGAGAGGAAACGGTCGTAGTAGCCTTTTCCTCGACCAAGGCGATGGCCCGCAGCATCAAAGGCAACGCCGGGCACAAGAATGAAGGAAATAGCAGGCAAATCCTCAAAGACAGGCCCTATCGGCTCGGCAATGCCATACGCCCCTACCCGCAAGTCCTGCTCGCCGCGATAAACGCGCGGCACGATGTCATCGCCTTCCACGCAAGGCAAAACGATGGTTTTTGATGCGGCATACTTTTCAAGCAACGGGTGCGTGTCGGGCTCATCAGGCAAAGCGTGGTAAAGCATCACGGTGCTTGCCGCCGCGAATGCGGGATGCCTCTCTACGGCTTGCATCAGGCGCAGCGAGGCCTCCGCCCTATATTCGGGCGAAAGGCGGGAAAGTTTCATGGCCTTGATGGTTGCGCGAAGTTGTTGCTTTGCGGAGGAAAGCATGGATAGGATTATTTTGATTGCGGCGAGGCGTTTTTCTCGTTGAGGGCTTCAAGGGCACGCTCCATAAAGGGGTCGTTGGAATTGCTGTATTCCACCGCCGCGCCGAGGTCGAGCACGTCGTAGATAATGCCGTTCATCAGATAGTTTTCTATAAGCTTGCGCGAGGCGGCTATCATGCGGTTGCGGCGTTTCAGTCCTTCGCGCTCGGCAAAGCGGGCAAACTGCTCCACGAGGTTTTGACGTTTCAGATAAGCCACCAGTGCGGCGAGCGTTTCCTTTTTCTCTAAGACTTTGCGATTGCCATCGACATAAGCATAGGCGAAACTGTTGATCAAACCGGCGAGGTAGGCTTCCTTGAAATAGGAGGTAAAGCCGAGCGTGTCGCGCGGCACGAATACGTCGGGCACGATACCGCCGCCGCCATAGACGGTGCGCCCGAGGCGCGTCTTGAACTTAGGTCCGTGCAAGCGTATGCTGTCGGCGGAATAGTATTCGCCGTGCTCGGCACGCAGCAAAAGGTCGTTGTCGTAATCTTCTTCGTCGCCGGGGGTATAGGGCTTTTGTACGCAGCGACCGGAGGGCGTGTAGTAACGCGCCGTCGTGAGGCGTATCATGCTGCCGTCGGGGAACTCGATGGGCACTTGCACGAGTCCTTTGCCGAACGTGCGGCGGCCTATCACCGTGCCGCGGTCATTGTCCTGGAACGCGCCGGCAAGGATTTCGCTGGCCGAGGCAGACGACTCGTCAACAAGCACTACGACAGGCATGTGCTGATAAGAGCCGCGCCCGTCACTGCGATAGTCCTCGCGGCGCGACTTGCGGCCTTTCGTGTAAACAATCAGCCTACCCTGCGGCAGAAATTCGTTGGCTATCTGCACGGCGGTGTTCATATAGCCGCCGAGGTTGCCGCGCAGGTCAAGGATAAGTTTCTTAAATCCCTGCTCGCGCAGTTGCGAGAGCGCGGAGAGGAACTCGGGGTAAGTGGTTTCGCCAAAAGAACTTATGCGGATATAGCCCGTTTCATCGTTCACCATGTAAACGGCATCGACGGTAGGCACAGGCACATCGCCGCGCACAATCTTAAATTCCAAAGGCTTTGCCGAGGCTGCGCGTTTCACCTTGACGCGCACCTGCGTGCCTGCCTCGCCTTTAAGTTTCTTAATCGTGGTTTCATTGTTCACCTGCTTGCCCACATACGGCTCGCCGTCCACGGCAATGATGCGGTCGCCCGCTTTCAGTCCCACGTGCTCCGAGGGTCCGCCTTTGATGACGCTGACAATGCGCACGGTGTCTTTATAAATATTGAAGCGCACGCCGATGCCCGAAAAACTGCCTTTGAGGTCCTGCATCGCGTCGTTCACGTCATTTGCGCCGATATAGACCGAGTGCGGGTCGAGTTCTTTAAGGATTTTGGGCAAGGACTTTTCCACCAGCGAGTCGATGTTCACCGTATCGACGTACTGGTCGTCAATGAGCAAAAGCAGGTTACTGATTTTGTTGTTGGAATTATTTATGATGTTGAGCCGCCGCCCTGAAAAGTGGTTGGCGTAGAAACTGCCAATCAGTATGCCGATGACGATTCCGAGGGCAACCACGAGCGGGACAAAACGCTTCTTGACGGTTTTCATAACTGAAATTTTAGTTGACGAGCAAACAAAAAACGAGTAGACGAAACAGTTTGTTTACTGTTAATATTATAATTAGCCTAATCCACAGGCAAATATTGCAGTTCGATGCCGGCGCGTTCGAGGAGTTCCAAGCCGTCGGTGAGGCGGTACTGCCTGCCGTAAATTACGCGCTTGATGCCAGCCTGTATGATGAGTTTGGCGCACTCGATGCAGGGCGCGTCGGTGACGTAGAGCGTTGCGCCGCCGGAGTTGTTGCCCGAGCAGGCAATCTTCGTTATGGCATTGGCTTCGGCGTGCAGCACATAGGGTTTGGTAAGCCCGTGCTCGTCCTCGCAAATGTTCTCGAAGCCGGAGGGCGTGCCGTTGTAGCCGTCGCTGATAATCATCTTGTCCTTCACAATCAGCGCACCCACTTGGCGGCGCGTGCAATATGAGTTTTCCGCCCATATCTTCGCCATGCGCAGATAGCGGAGGTCGAGTTGCTTTTGCTTTTCGTTCATGATAATATGCTATTTTTTGATGCCGTCGCGGCGCAGCAGCGCGTCGATGGTCGGTTTTCTGCCTCGGAAATTAACGTACAAATCCATCGGCGGACGGGTGCCGCCTTGAGAGAGAATGTTGCTGCGGAAACTGCGTGCCGTTGCGGTGTTGAAGATGCCCGTCTCTTGGAATTTGCCAAAGGCATCGGCGTCGAGCACCTCCGCCCATTTGTAACTGTAATAGCCAGCCGCGTAACCTCCGCTCATAATGTGGCCGAAGGTCACCGCCATGCACGCCTCGGGGCAATCGGGCAAGAGGCGGACGGGCTCGACAGCGTTTTTCTCGAATGCCCTGACGTCCTCGGGCACAGCGTCGCGCAGCGAATAGAAAGCCATGTCCAGCAATCCGAAAGACACTTGGCGCATACAGGAATAGGCGGCGTTGAACGTGCGCAGGCTGATAATTTTGTCAATCAGCGCTTGCGGTATCGGCTCGCCCGTTTGGTAGTGGAAGGCAAACGTGTTGAGGAACTCCGGCTCTGTGGAGAAATTTTCCATGAACTGCGAGGGCAGTTCCACGAAGTCCCAATATACGTTCGTGCCGCTTAGCGACTTGTAGCGCGTGGCTGCGAAGATGCTGTGCAGGGCGTGCCCGAACTCATGCAGGAAAGTGTTTACCTCGTCGAGGGTGAGCAAGGCGGGGCGGTCGGCCTGCGGCTTCGTGAAGTTCATGGTCAGGGAAACGTGCGGGCGCGTGCCGTGCAGGCCGCCCTCTGCTTCGCGATAGTTGGTCATCCATGCCCCACCCTTTTTGCTGTCGCGCGGATGGAAATCCGTATAAAGCACGGCGAGATGGCTGCCGTCGGCATCTTTCACCTCGTATGCCTTCACGTCGGGGTGGTAAACGGGGATATTGGGATTTTCCTCAAAGGTGATGCCGTAGAGGCGCGTGGCCAGTCCGAACACGCCCTTTATCACGCTGCCCAACTCGAAGTAAGGGCGCAATTGCTCGGGATCGAAATCGTATTGCTCGCGGCGCAGGAGGTTCGTGTAATAGGCGAAATCCCAAGGCTGAAAGCCAAAATCGTCCCCTTCTACCGACTTGGCCTTTGCTTCCACGCGTGCCACGTCCTCGCGGGCGGCAGGAAGATAGGCCTCGGTGAGATTTTGCAAAAATTCCCTTACGTTCTCGGGCGTTTCCGCCATGCGATGTTTCAAGACGTAAGCGGCATAATCGGGATAACCCAGCAGTTGCGCCTTTTCGCGGCGCAGGTTCACGATGCGGCGCACGACGGCGAAGTTATCGTACTGGTCGCCGTGGGTGCAAAGCGTGTTGTAGAGGCGATACAGCTCCTCGCGGCGCTTGCGGCTTTTGGCATAAGCCATAAAGGGTACGAAGTCGGGGGCATGGAGCGTTATCACCCAGCCCTCCAAACCGCGCTCCGCAGCGTTCTCTCGGGCCGCGCCGCGCTGCAACTCGGGCAGGCCGTCGAGTTCCTGCTCATCGGTGATGTGGAGATAGTAGTTGTTGGTATCTTTCAGTTTGTTCTGCGAAAATTGCAGCGTGAGTTTAGAAAGTTCCGCGCTTATTTCGCGAAAGCGTTTCTTGCCCGTTTCGTCGAGCGTGGCTCCCGAGCGTTCAAATGCCTCATAGGTGTTTTTAAGCAGCATCGCCTCTTCCGCGTCCTTGGGCTTGTACTCGCTATAAACCGTTTTCACCCGTTCGTAAAGGCGGGCATTGAGCATGATGTTATTGCCGTGTTCCGACAGAATGGGGGCTACGCGCTGCGCCAATTCTTCCAATTCGTCGTTGGTATGCGCGCTGAGCAGATTATACATCAGCGTGGTGGCGCGTTCCAGCAGTTCGCCGGAAGTTTCGAGGGCTTCGATTGTATTTTCAAAGGTCGGCGCGTCGGGGTTGTCCACGATGGCGGCAACTGCCTTGTTTTCGGCTTCCATTCCGGCGTGGATGGCCTCTTCTATATGGGCGACTGTGATGTCGGGGAAAGGATATACGCCGTAAACGGTTGCGAAGGAGAGCAAGAGTAAGGGATTCATGTTCAGATGGTTCGTAAGATGCGTTCTATTTCTGCGAATTTCGTACCTCGGTTGAGGTTGAGATATACTTTGTAGAGCAAGGGTGCCCAGCGCGCCGCGCTTTCGGGCCTTGCCTTGCGGTAGATTTCAAGATGGGTTTCGGCAACGGCGTAGAGGTCTCTCTGTTTCTGCTTTGCTGCTTTATAGGCCTTTGAGTAGGCATTGTCGGGCAGTTGCACCTGTTCGGCCTTTTCGACGTAAGCCAGCCCGATACCGTAGTGCATTTCCACGAGCGTGGAGTCGAGCGCAAGGGTTTTCTGTGCGGCAGCAATGGCTTCGTCATACTGTTTCAGGTTGAGCAATGCCATAGCCTGCGCCATGCGGTAGCACACCTCGTTGGAGTCTCTTTGTAGCATGGCGTTGGAAAGGCTGAGCACGGCCCCATAGTCATGATGCTCGGTGAGATAGTCGGTGAGCCGGGCAAAGAAAGGCTGGTGGTCGGGGAAATGCTGCAAGCCCTGCTTGAGCCAGTGCTGGAATGCCACGCTGTCGCTTTCTGCTTCGGCGGCATTTACGAGGCACTCGTAGGTGAATTTGAGGTTAGCCGTGTCGCGCAATGCCAAGTCGCGATAGCGTTCCATTTCTTTATAATCCTTCAGTTCGTAGGCGCAGTGCAGGTAGATGCAGGCGTTGTTGCGGTGGCGCTGGGTTTCGGGAATGCCCACCGTAGCGCCGAGGAATGTGTGGGGATAGTCGAGATACATGCGCAGGAACGGCATGGTCTCTTTATAGCGTCCGCGCTTGTAGAAGAAGCGTGCGGCAGAATTGAGATTGGAATAGTGGCGTTCGAGCCGCTGAAAGTTGGCGCGGCGGTATTTCGCGGCTGCGTCTTCATTTTTCAGGCGTTCGCAGCTGTCTGATTTGAGCGTGTAGGTGAAAATGCCGAGCGTGGAGTTGTAGAAACTAACGGTATCGTAACTCTGTTTGAGGTAGATTTTCTCGTTCTCTATATCATTGAGTCCTATGTTGGCTTCGATGCCATACATATATAATTTAGTGTTGCCTGAAAGCGCGGAGTCTTTCTGCAACGCCTGCACGCGCTGCAACGCTCCTTTATAGTCTTTGTTTTTCAACAGGGTCTTCACTTCTCGCAATGCTTTTTGTCCGCGCGTTTTGGCGGGCAAGGCGAAAAGGAGCAGCAGGGAAAAGAAAAGACAGATTATTCTTGGCATTGTTTACTGGGAAATATTTGGGGAATAGAGTTTGGTTTTGGTTCAATGATTATTGATAAAAACCATGAAAAACATCTTGCTTCGTTTGAAGCCCTGTGGGCTACGCAGCCGGTCTTAATGCCGAGCCTGCGTGCCTAATCGGCACGCGCTCGACCTTAATCCCTGCAGCTGCAGTCGGTGCCCGCCCGCTTCAAACGCCGCAAGGGAAAAACCATTAAAAACCCGTGAGACCTAAATACTTAATCACTGATGTGGATAACTATTTCATTGAGAACGGGTTTTTCCTTGTTTTTTCCTTGTTTTGTGTGGGGCGGGCGGGAACCGACCGCAGCCTTAGAGGAGAAAGCACGAGACGAAAGGTTTGCTTTCAGGCTCGCGGTTTATCCGATAAGGCGAGCCGATAGGCCACACAAAACAAGTTGTTTTTACTGGTTTTTATCTAAACCGATTAACGGAGTTTGCATAATATGCCAAGAGCGAAAGTGTTTTCACTCTTGACATATTAGATATAAGGGAAGTTCAAAAAAATGCGTGTTATTTATTCATGCTCTCGATAATGGCATCCATTTCCTTTGCCTGGTCGGGCATTTGCAGATTGGTGTAAATCATCTGCAAGGAAGAAGCCCAGTACTTGGGTTCGTCGGGCTTGAGTTCGCGAACGTGCTCGAAATAAGGACGGGCAGCTTCGTAGTACTTCTTAATCTGCTCGAACTCGGCGTTAAACTGCTTCACGTTTTTGCGATCGAGTTTCCACTCGCCGTTTACTTTCTTGCTGTACACCTCGTTCATATAAGTGTAGCCCATATTCACGCAAGCGTCCACATAGTCGGGGTCGATGGCGAGGGCTTTCGAGAAACATTCGCGAGCAGCGGCGTAATCTTTCGTCATATTCAGTTCTACGCAGCCTTTCATATACCAAGGACCTTTACCATCGGGGTTCTTCTGCAAAAGTTCGTCGGCCATCTTCTTGGCTTCTTCGGGCTGATCTTTCTGCACGTAGTAGTAGAGGAGATTTTGCAGGAAGCCGGCATCTTCGATGCGGGCAGCGCCTTCTTTCAGCGTGGCGAGCCAGGCGGCGGAGTCGCCGAGTTCGGTGCAGGCCTGCATTTTGAGGATGTAGAGGTCGCGCAGGTTGTCCTCGCCTTCAAGGGCCACGTCAGCGCAGCGGCGCACATCTGCCCAACGCTTCAACTGATAATTAAGATAGGTCACGTTGAACGCCGTCTGGCGATAAGAACCTTTCGTGTCGGCCTTGTAGATAGAGTCGGTCTGCTCGGGGGTGAACACGGGGTTCTTGGGCATGTTGTAATACTTCTCGAAGTATTCCAGGCTCTTCTCGAGGTTGTGCGACTGGTTCATGAACACACCGGCGTAGTTGTAGTAGTCGAGCATCTGGAGCATGCGGCTGCGGTTCTTTTCTATGAACTTCGACTTGACGCGGCCCTTTTCATCGGGCTTGATGTCGGCTTCGTGGCTCTTCGTGTAGCAGTCGATGGCCTTGTCCAAGTGTTCGCAGTAAACCAAAGTATCGAAAGGCATGTGTAGATTTCGGCAAACTTCGTGGTCTTGGGATTGACCATTGCGCCTTCAAGAATTTCCAAAGCGGCGTTAAGGTCGTTTGCGTCCACCTTTTCCTGTGCTTTGTAGATGGCATTGTTTTGTGCCATGGCTGCGCCTGCCGTAAAGGTCAGGGCGAGCGTAAAGAGGAACTTTTTCATAAGGTTATTAGTTGTTGGTTATAAGGGCTTTATTATTCTTGGGTTTCGGGAGATTCTGGATTTTCTGTGGAAACGGAATCAACGGGGCTTTCAGAGATTTCTTCGGCTTCGGGCAACTCTTCTTCCTCCGTGGGCACCTGGCAGACGCTCGAGATGATGTCGCCGCGCTTTTCGAGGTTGATGAGGCGCACGCCCTGCGTGGCGCGTCCCATCACGCGCACTTCGGAGAGTTTCAGGCGAATGGCCACGCCGCTCTTGTTGATGATCATCAGGTCGTCGTCGTCGGTTACGCACTTAATGGCCACCACGGGGCCGGTCTTGTCGGTAAGGCTGAGCGTCTTGACGCCCTTGCCGCTGCGGTTCGTCACGCGGTAGTCGGCAATGAGACTGCGCTTGCCGTAACCCTTTTCACTGACCACGAGAATGCTCTCCGTCTCGGGATTATTGACGGCAACCATTCCGATCACCTCGTCCTGCCCGTCTTCATCGAGGCGCATGCCGCGCACGCCGGTGGCGGTGCGTCCCATGGTGCGCACGGTGCTTTCGTTGAAGCGGATGGCGCGACCGTTGCGGTTGGCCATCACGATTTCGTCGGTGCCGTTGGTGAGCGCCACGCTGACCACGCGGTCTTCCTCGCGGATCGTGATAGCGTTCACGCCATTGGCGCGCGGACGGGAGTATTCTTTGAGGCAGGTCTTCTTGATGATGCCTTCCTTCGTGCAGAACATCACGTAGTGGCTCTCGCAGAAATCGGCGTCGGCCAGTTTGCGGATATGCAGGCAGGCGTTGATGCTGTCGCCCGGCTCGATGTTGAGCATATTCTGAATGGCACGGCCTTTCGAGTTCTTGTTGCCCTCGGGAATTTCATACACCTTGAGCCAGAAGCAACGGCCTTTGGCGGTGAAGAAAAGCATCGTGTTGTGCACGGTGGCGGGATAGATGTACTCGATAAAGTCTTGCTCGCGCGTGGCTCCGCCTTTCGAGCCTACGCCGCCGCGACCCTGTGCCTTGAACTCGGCGAGCGGGGTGCGCTTAATATAACCGAGGTGGCTGATTGTTATCACAACCTCATCGTCGGCAAAGAAGTCTTCGGGATTAAACTCTTCGCTGCTCAGGCAAATCTCGGTACGGCGCTCGTCGCCGTACTTTTCCTTCACCTCTTGCAGTTCGTCCTTGATCACCTTATCGCGGAGTTTGTCGTCGGCAAGGATTTGCTCGTAGTAAGCAATGCGGCGTTGCAGTTCCTCATACTCCTCGTGGAGTTTGTCCTGCTGAATGTTGGTGAGTTGGGCGAGGCGCATGTCCACTATTGCCTTGGCCTGGAGGTCGTCGAGCGAGAAGCGTTCCTTGAGCGCGTCGCAGGCAGCCTGCGGGTTCTTGGAGGCGCGGATAATATGGACCACCTCGTCGATGTTGTCGCTCGCAATGATGAGTCCTTCGAGGATATGCGCGCGCTCCTTGGCCTTGCGGAGGTCGAAGATGGTGCGGCGGGTCACCACATCGCGGCGGTGTTCCACGAAAGTGGAGATGCAGTCTTTGAGCGTCAGCGTGCGGGGACGGCCGTGCACGAGACCGATGCAGTTCACGGCGAACGTGGTCTGCAACTGCGTCATCTTCAAAAGTTTATTGAGCACCACGTTAGCGTTCGCGTCGCGCTTGATATCGATCACGATGCGCACCTTTTGCTCGCGGTCGCTCTCGTCGTTGACATTGCTGATGCCCTCGATTTTCTTATCGTTCACGAGTTCGGCGATGTAGCGTATCAGTTCTGCCTTGTTCACGCCGTAAGGTATCTCGGTGACAACGATAGAATCGTGCAACTCGTGGGTTTCGATTTCGGTCCGTGCGCGCATCACGATGCGGCCGCGCCCCGTTTCGTAGGCGCTCTTCACGCCCTGCATGCCGATGATGTAGCCGCCCGTGGGGAAGTCGGGGGCTTTCACGTATTCCATCAATTCGGGAATGGTGATATCGGGATTGTCAATCAGGGCCACGCAGCCGTCGATCACTTCTCCGAGGTTGTGGGTCGGCACGTTCGTGGCCATACCCACGGCGATACCGCTCGCGCCGTTCACGAGGAAGTTGGGGATACGCGTAGGCATCACCGTCGGCTCGGGCAGGCGGTTTTCAAAGTTCATGTCCATGTCGACGGTCTCCTTTTCGAGGTCCGTCATCATGGCTTCGCCCACGCGGCTAAGGCGTGCCTCGGTGTAACGCATGGCTGCCGGCGAGTCGCCGTCCATCGAACCGAAGTTGCCCTGCCCGAAAACGAGCGGGTAGCGCATGTTCCAGTCCTGCGCTAAGCGTACGAGCGCTCCGTAAATGGAACTGTCGCCGTGCGGGTGGTATTTACCCATCACGTCACCCACGATACGCGCGGATTTACGGGTAGGCTTGTCGTGCGTCACGCCGAGTTCCATCATACCATATAATATACGGCGATGCACGGGTTTGAAGCCGTCGCGGACATCGGGCAGCGCACGCGCCACGATTACCGACATGGAGTAATCGCGGTAGGAGTTTTTCATTTCCTCCTCGATATTGACTTTGATTATTCTGTCTTCGTCAACCATTTTTTATTAAAGCGTTTTTAGGATGTTATTTTTACGCTGCAAAGTTACTCTTTTTTTAATTTTCATATAGGATAGTTTTCGGCTTATTTTCGTGCAAAATTCGATTTTAGGCGTTTTTTAGGCGATTTAAGACGTTTTCGGGGAAATTTCGAGGGTGGGTCGAAACAATAACCCCGAGGCAGCAGAGGCAAAATTAGGGGCAAATTTTGCGGTGAAGCATCTACGCCGGACTATCGGGCAGAAAATTTTTATTTGCTGCCTGAGAATTTTTTCTTCCTCCTTGAAAATTTTTCCTGTCCTATAAGACATTTTTTATTACAAACTTTGTAACGCTTGTTACAAACTTGCTAACACATATTACAAAGTTTGTAATACATGTTACAAAGTTTGTAACAAAAATTATCTGCGCAGAAAGGAAAAAATATCACGGACTTAGGAAAAATTATCACGGAGCAAATAAAAAATATCTCCGAGAAAATTTCGATTTTCTACTGGATTTTCCGCTGTATGTTCTTTCAATTCATTTGCATTTCCTAACTTTGCATATAGGAAACAGACATATTTATATATATAAGGCTGAAAGACTCGATTTGCACCAGTCAGGTGTTAAGTGCCTGGAAGGCACTACGGAGCGTAGCGACGGTAACCGGGGACGAAGTCCTCGGAAACGAGAACGATGTACGACCTGCCTGGAAGGCAGTACGCCTGATGCGAGTCTTGTCCTATGGCGTAGTGCCTTCCAGGCACATCTTTATATGCCCTTTCTCCCGGACACTGCGTGCCCGGTTACCGTCGCTCCGCTCCATACTGCCTTCCAGGCAGATAGCAAGCAAATATTTTTATACAATCTACCCTAAAACCATGACAATAACCCTTAATACCCCTCATACCATGATTAACGCACAAGACAAAGCCCAACTGGCGCAAAAAGGCATCAGTGAAGAGAAGTTCAACGAGCAGATGGCATGCTTTGAAAAAGGCTTCCCTTTCCTCAAACTCGAAGGCGCAGCCGCTATCGGCAAAGGAATCCTCAAACCCTCGGATGCCGAAACGGCAGAATACCTCGCCGCATGGAACGACTATAAGAACGGGGCGCACAAGATTGTGAAGTTCGTGCCTGCCTCGGGCGCGGCCAGCCGCATGTTCAAGGATCTCTTCGCCTTTGCAGATGCAGAATACGACGCGCCGCAAAGTGATTTTGAAAAGACGTTTTTCAATAATATCAATGAAGCGGCTTTCTACGCCGACCTCAACGCTGCCTGCCTCCGCCTGCACGGCAAGGATATTCCAGCCCTGCTCGCCGACGGCGCATACAAGGCCGTGGTGAACACGCTGCTTGGGAAAGACGGCCTCAACTACGGCGCACTGCCGAAAGGACTGCTGAAATTCCACCGCTACACCGAGGGCGCGCGCACGCCACTGGAAGAGCATCTCGTGGAAGGCACGCTCTACGCTAAGGGCAAGGACGGAAAGGTGAACGTGCACTTCACCGTGTCGCCCGAGCACCGCGCCCTCTTCGAGGCACTGGCTGCCGAGAAAGCCCCTCTGTATGCCGCTGCCCACGATGCCGCTTTCGACATCAGTTTCTCGGAACAGAAACCCTCCACCGACACGCCGGCCGCCAACGCCGACAATACGCCTTTCCGTCAAAAGGACGGCAGCCTGCTCTTCCGCCCGGGCGGCCACGGCGCGCTTATTGAAAACCTCAACGACATCGATGCCGACGTGGTGTTTATCAAAAATATCGACAACGTCGTGCCCGACCGTCTGAAAGGCGACACCGTGACGTACAAGCAACTCCTTGCCGGCGTGCTCGTCAAACTGCAAGCCGAGGCTTTCGCCATGCTCCGCAAACTCGATGAGGGCGCAACGGAAGCCGAAATGCAGGAAATGCTGCATTGGCTGCAAGAAAAATGCTTCTGCTACGCTCCTGACGGCGAGACGCTTACGGGCGATAAACTCCACAAGTATTTGAAGACAAAGTTGAACCGCCCGATGCGTGCCTGCGGTATGGTGCGCAACGTGGGCGAACCGGGCGGCGGGCCGTTCCTCGCCTACAACAGCGACGGCACCGTGTCGCCGCAAATCCTCGAAAGTTCGCAAATCGACATGGCCGACGCTGAAAAGAAGGCGATGTTCGAGCAAGGCACGCACTTCAACCCCGTTGACCTCGTGTGCGCCCTGAAAGACTATAAGGGTCACCGCTTCCACCTGCCGCAGTACGTGGACCCGCTCACGGGCTTCATCTCCCACAAGAGCAAGGACGGCCGCGAACTCAAAGCCCTCGAGCTGCCCGGTCTGTGGAACGGCGCGATGAGCGACTGGACCACGGTATTCGTGGAAGTACCCCTCAGCACGTTCAATCCCGTCAAGACGGTGAACGACCTCTACCGCGAGCAGCACAAGTAAGTTGCTTGGGCAGGCAAGCAGGGCGTATTGCAATACGCCCGAAATACTGGGAGTATAAACTGCCTGGAAGGCAGTACAGAGCGAAGCGATAGTAACCGGGGACGAAGTCCTCGGATAAGGATAACTCAGAAGTTCTGCCTGGAAGGCAGTACGCCTGCGGAAATGCCACATGTCCTGTGGCGTAGTGCCTTCCAGGCACATCGTTTTTGCCCCTCCCCTCCGAGGACTTCGTCCCCGGTTACTATCGCTTCGCTCAGTAGTGCCTTCCAGGCACTTAATACCTTACGAATGGCCCTTACCTGCTTCAAAATATTTTGACGAACCGACTAAATATGACCCTTTACAAAATCTTCTCACTCTTCTTGCGTACCGCCGGCACGAACATTGCCGGCGGCTATGCCCTCGCCGCTCCCTTGCGCAAGGTGCTCGCCGAGGGCGACGGGGCGGCTATGGAGGCTGAGCGCTATGAGCATTGCGCCACGGTGGCAAAGGCGATGCCGGGCGTGTTCAGCATCAACCTCTGCACCCTCCTCGGGCGCGAGTTGCACGGAAAGGCAGGCAGCCTTGCAGCCGTTGGCGGTCTGCTGCTGCCGCCTTTTATTATTATGGTGTTCATCGCCGGCCTGTTCGGTGACGTGCGCACACAGCCGCAAATGGCTGCCTTTCTGCGCGGCGTGCGCCCGGCGATCATCGCGCTCTTGGTTATCCCCGTGGCTCGTACCCTGCGCCACACGAGCATCACGCTGGCCAACGTGTGGCTGCCCATCGGCGCGGCCGTGGCGATATGTCTCTTGGGCTTGCCGCCCTTCCTCATTGTGCTCGGCATCATCATTCCCGGCCTGCTTTACGGCTTCTTTATCAAACCCAACGAATAAGCCATGGTTTACGCTCTACTCTTCCTGCTCTTCTTCGCTGCCGGCCTGTTGGGCTTCGGCGGCATGGAAAGCCTGCTCGCTTTCTTGGAAAACGCACTCGTGACGCAAAACCATTGGCTCACCGCCGAGGAGTTTGCCGACCTCGTGGCCCTCTGCCGCATTATCCCCGGCGACATCGGACAGAACGCCGCCGCGCTCGGCGGATATGCCGCCACCGTCCAGCCCTACGGCTTTTGGCCCGCAGTGGGTGGGGCATTAGTGGCAACCATTGGCATCGCCCTGCCCTCCTTCCTCTGGACAGAATTTTACCACCGCTTTTACGTCCGTTTCAAACAGAGCGGCATGGCCGAGGGCGTGCTCACGCTGATGCGCCCCCTCGTGCCCGGACTGATGGCAGCCGCCGTGCTGCTGCTCTGCACGCCCGGCTCGTTCGGCACGCCGAAAGAAACGCCGTGGCAGTTCGGCATCACGCTCTTCCTCTTCGTTGCCACCCTCATTGGCTCCGCCCTCTTCCGCATCAACTCCCTCGTCATGATTGCCCTCTGCGGCATAGCAGGGTGGCTGCTGCTATAAAAGGATATATTTTGTTTGAAAAGGCTGCCTGGAAGGCAGTACAGAGCGAAGCGATGGTAACCGGGGACGAAGTCCTCGGATATAAGTCATTGCCATGAACTGCCTGGAAGGCAGTACGCCCGTGGCTTTTGCTCTGTCCTGTGGCGTAGTGCCTTCCAGGCACATCGGTCTTTCACCGCCTATCCGAGGACTTCGTCCCCGGTTACCAAAAAGTTACGCTTTTGTAGTGCCTTCCAGGCACTTAGCACCGATTACGACATTCAATCTACTCGATAATACCTATTCATACATAACACCATGAGTTTCAACATACCCCAAACCGACAAGAAGCGCGTCGTCATCGTGGGCGGCGGCTTTGGCGGACTGAAATTGGCCAACAAACTGAAAGGTTCGAAGTTTCAGGTGGTGCTCGTTGACCGTAACAATTACCACCAGTTCCCGCCGCTTATTTATCAGATAGCATCGGCGGGCATCGAGCCGAGTTCTATCTCTTTCCCCTTCCGCAAAATCTTCCAACGCCGCAAGGACTTCTTTTACCGCATGGCGGAGGGGTACGCTCCATTTTTCCCGAACACAAGATTATTCAAACCTCTATCGGCAAGGTGCAGTACGACTACCTCGTACTGGCCGCCGGCACTACGACCAACTTCTTCGGCAACGAGCACGTGGAAGGCGAGGCCATGCCGATGAAGAACGTGAGCGAGGCCATGGGACTGCGCAACGCGCTGCTCGACAACTTCGAACGCGCCCTCACCTGCGCCGGAGAACAGGAAAGGCAGGAACTGCTCAACGTGGTCATCGTGGGCGGCGGCGCAACGGGCGTGGAAATAGCCGGCGCACTCTCTGAAATGAAAAACTTTGTGCTGCCAAAGGACTACCCCGACCTGCCGTCGAGCCTCATGCATATCTATCTCGTGGAAGCCGGGCCGCGCCTGCTGCCCGCCATGAGCGAGGAGAGTTCGGCGCACGTGGAGAAATACCTGCGCGGCATGGGCGTGAACGTGCTGCTCAACAAGATGGTGACGGACTACAAGGACCACTGCGTGATACTCAAAGACGGCAGCAGCATCGCTACGCGCACCTTTATCTGGGTGAGCGGCGTGGCGGCGCAGCCCGTGGGCAACCTCGACCCGAGCCACCTCGGGCGCGGGCGGCGCATCATCGTGGACGAGTTCAACCAAGTGAAAGGACTCGACGGCGTGTTTTCCATCGGCGACCAGTGCATCATGCCCGAAGGCGACCCCATACAGCAGGGCACGCTCTTAGCCAAGAACCTGAAACGCCTCGCGGAGGGACAACCCATGCGCCCGTTCCGCTACCGCAACCTCGGCACGATGGCAACCGTGGGCCGCAACCGCGCCGTGGCGGAGTTTAGCAAAATGAAAATGGCGGGCTTCGTGGCGTGGTTCATGTGGCTCGTGGTGCATCTGCGCTCCATTCTCGGCGTGCGCAACAAACT
Organism: Bacteroidales bacterium; assembly: GCA_004552155.1. GTDB lineage: Bacteria > Bacteroidota > Bacteroidia > Bacteroidales > Bacteroidaceae > Alloprevotella. Next base: position 5,312 of record SFPF01000019.1, on the reverse strand, counting down.
CATCGTGATGTTCAACTGGATGTGGAATTATTTTTCTTACAGCCAGTCGCTGCGCATGATAATCTACGCCAAGAAGGCAAAGGAGGTAATACGCCGCGAGCAACGCCTCGCCTCCACACACTGGGGCACCGACCTTCTCAGCGAGGGCGCGGAAGACGAAAGCCCCGAAGAATAATCCATAGCAAACAGTAGGGGCGTTTTGCAAAACGCCCGCCCTCAATATTTAATTATAATTGTGGCGGGCTGTAAGCCCAATTGTTGCCCATAGCCCAGGGCAGCGCCCTGGGGGCGGCGTGTGCATTGATTAAAGTGTCGCGCTCTGTAAGAGCAACCTCCTTTATGAGGGGCAACGCCCCGTGGCATTGCAAACGGGGTTACGCGCTCGAGGCGCGTGGCATTTTTGCGCTTGCAAAAATGCCGAATGTATTAATCGCGAACAACGTTTCCCCCGGGCGTTGCCCGGGGCTATGGGCAACCCTTGGGCTTACAGCCCGCCACAATGATGACATCAAAACAATCATCACAAATACAACGTAAAATCATATACATCATGTTCAAAGAAAACAAAGGCGAGGTATTGCACGGCATACTCTTAATAGTCCTCTTCTCCTTCTCGGCTTTCTATATCGCCGAGTTCCAGTTCGTAAAAGACTTGTCGTTCAGTCCGCTGATTGTCGGCATTATCCTCGGTATGCTCTACGCCAACTCGCTGCGCAACAAACTGCCCGAGACGTGGGTGCCGGGCATCAAGTTCTGCTCGAAAACGGTGCTGCGCACGGGCGTAGTGCTTTACGGCTTCAAACTGACGTTTCAGCAAGTGGCGGAAATAGGCCTGCCCGCCATTACCGTTGATGCCATCATCGTGGCAGGCACCATCTTCCTCGGCATACTGCTCGGCAAATTGCTTAAAATCGACGGCGAAACCACGCTGATGACCTCGACCGGCAGTGCCATTTGCGGCGCGGCCGCCGTGCTCGGCGCAGAGCCCGTGGTGAAATGTGCGCCCCACAAGACCGCCGTGGCGGTTTCCACGGTCGTGATCTTCGGCACGCTCTCCATGTTCCTCTACCCTATCCTCTACCGCGCCGGCATGCTCGACGGACTGACGCAACAGCAGTTGGCCGTCTATACGGGCAGCACGCTGCACGAAGTGGCGCACGTGGTGGGCGCAGGAAACGCCATTGATGCGGCCGGCGGCAATATAGCCGACGCGGCGACCATTACGAAGATGATACGCGTGATGCTCCTCGCCCCGGTGCTCGTCATAATGAGCCTCTGCCTCGCCAAATGGGGCAATAGCGAGAACAACGCCGGAGGAAAAAGCAAAATCACCATTCCTTGGTTTGCCTTCTACTTCCTTATCGTCATCGGCATCAACTCGCTCCTGCAACAGGCCTCGTTTATTCCCCAAGAAACGCTCGCCGCATGCATTTCTTTCATCAACAACCTCGACACATTCCTGCTCACCATGGCAATGACTGCCCTCGGTGCAGAAACCAGTATCGACAAGTTCAAGCAAGCCGGCGCAAAACCCTTTCTCCTTGCCGGCGGCCTATACGTATGGCTCGTACTTGGCGGTTATTTCTTGTCGAAAGTTTTGGTTTATTAGTAGACGAGTTTACAAGTAAACGAGTAGACGAGACAAGTTTCTCATGAAAATATAAATTAGCAAGACATTTACATAATGTCGGCTGCGCTCGGCAATTTAAGTAAACTTAATTGCTCTCGCTTGCACGACATTTCTGTCTTGTTTACTTGTTTACTCGTTTACTTGTTTACTAAAATCTTTGGTGTAAATACATATATCGCGGATGAAGAAACTACTAAAATCAAGACCCTTTATCATTGCCGCAATCTGCGTGGTTGCGGCAATGCTCATACTATTGCCTTGGCTGCTGCCCACCCGCGAAAGCACGCTCTTGCGAAGCGTGGCGCGCGTGGAAGCAAAAAGTTGCCTGATGCTCACCGACGGCAGCCGCGACACAATATATATATGTATGGCAGACGGGCAACTCGACGATGCGGACTATTGCGCTGACTCGGTAGCGCAGAAACGCGAAGGCACGGCGGTGTTCGTGAGCAACAGCGGGCACGCCCTCACCTCCGCCAACCTGCTCGGCACGCTACCCGACACGCTTGTTGCCGACAGCACGATGCGGCTGATAGCCGCGCTGCAAAGAAACTTGGAAAACGACCTTGCCGATGCAGCCCACGTGGTGCGCGAAATGGAGTACTATGAGCGCACGCACTCCGTGGCAGACGACGGTTACAACGAAATGATGAGCCTGAAAGCGCAAGCCGAAGACTACGGCGCACGTCGCGACTCCACGGCACGCATCGCGGCAAGGCTTTGCGCAGCAGCAGAGGCGGGAAAGCCTGTCACCGCAGCCATTCACACCGAGTACCGCTTGATTTTCAACAGGACGGCGACTGCCGACAGCATCTATACAGACACCGTGCGCTGCCAGCGGCTTACCGACACCGCCCTGCGCGACAGCACTTCGCTCCTGTTATTGCAAACCGCCGACTCTCTATTGCCCGAAGGCGCGGCACGTTTTGCCGCCCTGCGTTTCGGCACGTTGGCAAAGCCCAAGCGCTACATCTTTTTCCACGACTTCGGCAACGAAACCGCCGTGTCCCTGCCTGCCGTTACGGCCGACACCGCCGCGCTAAGCACCTTTGCCTCTGCCGAAGGCGGAGCGGCAATCAACTGCTTCGGCCGCCTAAGCGGCATCGTGGCAGACGGCAAATGGATAGGCGCGGAACGGATAGCCGCCGCAGTGTATGCCGACAAGGGCTGGCCGGCTGCGCTTTGGCGCAATTTCTGCCAAAAGATAAAGTCGTGGTTTGCCGACCGCCCCACGCGCCGCCATACAATATTATATATATATAGGCAATGCGTACGCCTCGTGCAGGAAGACGGCGCAACCTATGAGGGGCAAGTCGTAGAGCGCAAAGGCATCACGATAAAAGAAGGCGCAGGCACACTCACCGACAGCATAGGCAACATTTACGGCGGCACATGGCAAGCCGACACTTTGGCGAGCGGCTGCGCCATTACGCCCGAGGGAGTCTATACGGGAAAGTTCAACGCAGAGAGGAAAGCACACGGCATCGGCACTTGCTTTGGGACAGACGGCTCGTTCTACTATGGCGAATGGAAAAACGGGCAACGGCACGGACACGGCATCAGTCTGTCGGGCGACAATGTGGCAAAGTGCGGCGCGTGGAAAGAAGATGTGTTCAAGGGCGAGCGCATGGTGTACAGCGCAGACCGCGTGTACGGCATCGACATCTCGCGCTACCAGCACGACATCGGGCGCAAGAAATATCCCATCTATTGGAACAAACTGCGCATCACGGGCTTAGGGCCGCAGAAGCGCATTGTCGGCAAGGTGGATTATAAGGTAGATTTCGTTTATGTCAAGGCCACGCAAGGCACCAGCATATTCAGCAATTACTACGCCGCAGATATTCGCGCCGCACGCCATCAGGGCATCGCCGCCGGTTCGTATCATTTCTTCTCCTACCTGAAGAGCGGCGCGGCGCAGGCAGAGTATTTCCTCAAAAAAGCAAGTTTGGTAAAGGGTGACCTACCGCCGATGCTCGATGTAGAACCGTCGGAAAGCGAAATCAAGAAAATGGGCGGCGTGCAAAAACTCTTTCAGGAAATGCTCGTTTGGCTCCGCGCCGTAGAGCGTCGTTGCGGCGTGAAGCCCGTACTTTATATGGGCCAGAACTTTGTGAACAAGCACATGCCCGCCGCCCCGAAAGAGTTGAAAGAATATCTGAATTTTGTGGCGCAGTTAAAAAAACTGAAAAAAGCGGAAAGAAAGAAGCAGGTAGAGCAGGTTATGGAATTGGTAGAAGTAAAAGAATACGAAAACCGCTTGATCAAGTATCTATCCAAAGGATATAAGCAGAGGGTTGGATTGGCTCAGGCGCTTCTTGGAGAACCGAAACTATTGATTTTAGATGAGCCCACCGTAGGTTTAGATCCAAATCAGATTATCAGAATGAGAAAACTGATCAAAGATCTTGCAAAAGATCATACGATTATTTTAAGCTCACACATTTTATCAGAAATCAGCGCGATCTGTGACAGTGTGGTGATCATTGATCAAGGAAAGGTAATTGCCAGAGGTACAGCAGAAGAACTGGAGGAACAGTTTACCAATAAAGAAGTCATTTGGCAATGGATATTATCAAGATGAACAAGCGTGGCTCCCTTGCAAAGGCTGAGTTGGAAAAAATGATGGGTTGTAAGCTTGCTGATATGACCGACAACCAGAAAACCATCGGACTTGCTATGTTGGTTTCCTTTGAAAGCCAATGGAACAAATAATGGGGTGAAAAATTCCAATTTATTATGATAGGATGTGAAGAAATGATAATGCATTTGCGCTGTTTAAGATGCGGCGAAGCGTTCAGTATGTCGCAAGATGCTATGGCTCAGGTTGGATATACAAAATACAGTTATTGTGAAAAATGTTTACGTCTTGGACTAAATAAACTTAGAGGCGCTGGTCAGGATGAATATCTTATTGACATAAAAAAAGAATTTGCTTCAAGATTAAAACCTCTTGATTGCTGCGACGAAAAAGAACTAGCGTATAAAACTGGATGGAATGATGCCCTAATGGCTTTGATTGAAAATAGGCCGATTGAAACAAATGGCAATAAGGGCGGCTAAAAACCGCCCACAGATAAAGGGGGTTGTCAATTAAGATGGAATTTCCTTTTGAACGCGATGCAATGAAAGGTGAGCCGTTGCCTAGAGGACTTGATATTGCGGACAGTTGCTTGTATGTTGCCTTTTCCAACCAAACACATCCATTCTGCTTGGGCGCAGAGGGTTTCGCCTACGTAGGCTTTTCCTTCCTGTACTACCATGTTTTTGGTGCAACGCTTATTTACTACTTCCATTCTTACGGTGTCGCCAGGGCGTACCTGATGTTTAAATTTTACGTTGTTTACTGTTGCAAGGAAGAACAGGCTTCCTTCGTCAAATTTTTTCTGAAGGCTCAATGCCGCTCCACCGCCCTGTGCCATTGTTTCTACAAGAATTACTCCAGGAACTACAGGATATTCAGGAAAGTGTCCTTTAAAGAAAAAATCTTCTTCCGTAAACTTTCTTGTACTTACGCTTCCATTGTCGTCACAAGATACAATTTCATCGACAAACAAAAAAGGTTTTCGATGCGGTAAAAGGCTTTCAATATCATTTGTTACTGCCATTTTGTTCTCCCATAAAAAGTCAAGAAGATTGTTTCAACAATCGATTGACTTTTTATGCACATTCACAATGAAAT
>SFPF01000136.1 GCA_004552155.1 Bacteroidales bacterium | reverse complement strand
CAATGTTGTGCCACTTCGAGGCACATTATTATTGGTGCCACCTCTCCGCAGGCTGCGCCCTTGTGGGCTTGCCAGCGGTTATGCATGGTTTGCCATCTCTGATGGCACATCCTCGCGGCGGTCGCCCCTACAGCACCGCATCACATCTCCCTCAGACGGCACACAGCGTGCACAACCGCGCGCGCGGTTGCAATATCAATAACGAACGTTGACGGCAAGCGTAGCGAAGTCGGCTACGTGGGGAAAGCCGATGAACCCCAGAGGCATCAACCGTGGAGCGGTTGCAGATTCAGCAGCTATGGCTACGTTTTTCAGGCGACAGGGCGGCTATGGGTGCAACCAATTCAGCCGAATGTTTGGCACAATGGAGTATTTGTAGTAATTTTGCCGCCGCATAGTTAACATTTTTTCGGGTTTAACCAACAACAAGACAACCACAACAATGGAAAAGCAAAACAAATACATCTACACGCTGCGGCAATCGCTCGTTGGACTCAACCGCTTTGAATGGCTGCTGCTCGGCTCGATTCTCGCCCTCACCGTTATAGGATTTGCGATGAAAGGCGAAATCACCCTCAACGTAGCCATCTCGGCTGTGGCTGCCATCCTGGGCGTGTTCTGCGTGGTGCTCGGAGCCAAGGGCGCAATGGCGAACTGGATATTCGGCACCGTTGAAGCGTTTCTACATATATATATATGTTTCTGCACCCACATCTACGGCGACATGCTGCAACGCTTGGTGTACAACCTGCCCATGCAGTTTGTGGGCTGGCGCAAATGGAGCAAGCGCGTGCGCAACGACGGCACCACCACCATCCACACCCGATATATGACGTGGCAGCGCCTCATCACCTTTGCAGCCGTGACAATCGGCACTCTCACGCTGGGCGTATTCCTCACCTACTTCGGTCCGTGGTTCATCGACACGCTGCGCACCGTGTTCCCCGACATCGAGTTCAAGACGCTCAAAACCAGCTACGACATGCCTATGCAGATGTGGCTCGACTCGTTCACCACGGTGATGTCAATTATCACCATGTATGTGTCGGTGAAGGCTTACGTTGAGCAATGGTATATGTGGCTGATGATTAACGTGGCTTACATTGCCCTGTGGCTGATGAGCGACTCGGAATTCTCGTTTATGACCGTGGCAAAATACAGCGTGTACTTCATCAACTCGTTCTACGGCATTTACATGTGGAACAAGCTGTCGAAGGACTGACCTCAGCAATACCACCCCTCGCAGATTGGATCGGATACGGCGGGCTTCATTGCGAGCCCGCTTTGGGTTATGCTGTCTGTGTCTGACCCGTCGGACAAGTCAGACAAGTCGGACTTGAAAAGCGAAAAAGTCCCGCAACTCATCGGAGTTGCAGGACTCTTATTTGCGCTTCAAGATGGACTTGAACCAACGACCCCCTGATTAACAGTCAGGTGCTCTAACCAACTGAGCTATTGAAGCATATTTGCCGTTATGTTTGCGCTTCAAGATGGACTTGAACCAACGACCCCCTGATTAACAGTCAGGTGCTCTAACCAACTGAGCTATTGAAGCAGTTGCATCTTCACTTTTGCACGGGTGCTCCGGCGAATTGCGATGCAAAATTACTGCCAATATTTTAATTATGCAACACCTTTACCAAAAAAAATGCAATAAAAGCCGAAGTTAAATGTTTTTTAAGCATTTTGGGGCATAGAAATAGAAGTATAAGTAGTAATTTTGCCTTTTAGAACAAAGAATTGAAGCAACTCGACATGAAGAAAGTCTTTAAAACATTACTTATGGCAGCCCTGACGGCAGCGGTGGTAGCACCGGCGGCAATGGGTGCGTTTAAGCGCAACGACAATGCGTCGATTTCGCGCAACATGAACATATTCAATAGCCTGTTCAAGGAACTTAACGCGTTTTATGTCGACACTATCGACGCACAAAAGTCGATTGAGACAGCCATCAAGGCGATGCTCAACGAGGTTGACCCTTACACCGAATATATCTCGGCAAAAGACCAAGACGACTTTATGGTGGTTTCGACAGGCGAATACGGAGGCATCGGCTCGTATATCTCGGAGCGAAACGGATGCGTGTATTTCTCCGAACCGCAAATCGGCACCCCGGCTGCGCGTGCCGGAATACGTGCCGGCGACAAAATTGTGCAAATCGACACCACCAGCACTGTGGGCATGAAAAGCGACCAGGTGAGCGCACGCCTGAAAGGCACGCCTAAGACACAGCTGACGGTGAAGGTGATTCGCCCCTACGATGCCGACAGCGTGAAGACTTTCAACATCACTCGCGAAAAAATAAAGGTGAACCCTGTGCCTTTCTACGGCGTGACGCACGGTTGCGTGGGATACATCAACATTTCCACCTTCAACGAGAAAACCGGCAGCGCCACCAAGGAAGCACTGCTCACGCTCAAGACCAACCCTAACGTGAAAGCCATTGCGCTTGACCTTCGCGGCAACGGCGGCGGCTTGCTCGAGCAGGCTGTGCAGGTGGTGGGATTGTTTGTGCCCAAAGGCACCGAAGTGCTGCAAACCCGCGGCCGACAGGTGCAGGACACCAAAATCTACAAAACCACCCAAGAGCCTGTCGACACCAAGATTCCGCTGTTTGTGCTGGTTGACGGCGGCTCGGCTTCAGCTTCGGAGATTGTAACCGGCGCCCTGCAGGACCTCGACCGCGCTGTGGTGGTGGGCGGCCGCTCATTCGGCAAGGGACTGGTGCAAACCACTCGCCAGCTGCCCTACGACGCCCTGCTGAAAGTGACAATAGCGAAATACTACATCCCCAGCGGTCGTCTCATTCAGGAAATTGACTACTCGCACCGCAACGCCGACGGCTCGGCAATGCGCATACCCGACAGCCTCACTTCGGTGTTTAAGACGGCTCACGGTCGCGAAGTGCGCGACGGTGGCGGCATAACACCCGACATCAAGGTGGATTTTGGCAAAGTCAACCGCCTGGCTTACAACATCGTGCGCGACTATTGGGCTTTCGATTTCGCCACCAAATATCGCAGCGAGCACGACTCGATTGCCTCGCCCGACAAATTTGAAATCACCGACGATATTTTCAACCAATTCAAGGCGTTTATCGACCCGGCGCGTTTCAACTACGACAAGGTGTGCGAAACCGGACTCGAGCAGCTGCAAAAAGCCGCTGAAGCCGAAGGCTACGCCAACGACTCGGTGAAGGCTGAGTTTGCCAAACTGTCGAAGCTGCTCAAGCACGACCTCAACCACGACCTCGACGTGAACCGCAAAGACATTGCCGAAATCCTTGGCATGGAAATAGTGAAACGCTACTACTTCGAGCCGGGCGTGGTGGAGATGCAGATGCGCGACGACGATTGCCTGAAAGAAGTGAAACGGGTGCTCGACACCGAAGGCGAACTGGAACGCATACTCAACCTTGCAGCTCCGGTGCAAAAGTCGCCCAAGAAAACTGGCAAAGCAAAGAAATAAAGGTAAATGCGCGGCATCTCGCGAGGCAGCCTCGCCGATGCTCATGACATTTATGCACACCCTTCATAAGCTAAAACCACAGTGGAAATAACTGAGCTAAGCAATTTGTTCAACACCGCGGCGCGGCGCGAGGCACTGAAAAGCCTGCTCTCGGGACGCGGACGCAAACAACGACCTCGACGAAGCCGGATATATGTATCACGACCTGTGCCAAATTGCGGGCGAACAGCAGGTGCTCATATTCCCCTCGGGATATAAGCGCGACATCAAATACGGCCAAATCGACGCGCCGAACGAAATTCTGCGCACCGAGGTGCTCAACCAGTGGAACGAAAACAAGCAGTTGCGCTGGGTGGTGACCTACCCCGAAGCGCTTGCCGAACGGGTGGCTGCCCGCGACGAGGTGGACAAAAACACCGTGTGTCTGACGAGCGGCGGCACCGCCGACATGATTGACGTGGCAAAGCGGCTGCGCGAACTGGGGTTTGTGCAGGTCGACTACGTCTACGAGCCGGGCCAGTTCTCGATTCGCGGCTCGATTTTCGACGTCTACTCCTACTCCAACGAACTGCCCTACCGCATCGACTTCTTCGGCGACGACATCGAAAGCATACGCTCGTTCAACGTGGAGACGCAACTCTCGGAGCAACGCGTCGACTCGGTGTACATCATGGGCAACAGCGGTTCGTCGTCAGGCAAAGGCGTGTCGCTGCTCAACTTCATAGGCACCGACGCCATGCTGCTGTGCCACAACCCGCAATGGCTGCTCAGCCGCGTGAAGGAAATCAGCGAGGAAAACATATCGCACAGCGCACTCATTGCCGACGACTACGACTCGCAAGCCATGAGCAAAGTGGTCGACGCCGACGAGTTTGCCTCGGAGTTTGCACGGTTCTCACATCTGGTGTACCGTCAAGGCGAAGCAGCCGACGAGAAAGGCGTGGCGCGCATGTCGCTGCACTGCACTCCCCAAGGCATCTATCACAAAAATTTCGACCTCATCGGCGACTCGTTCAAGCGCTTCATTGCCGACGGCTACCGCCTGTTCATCCTCTCCGACAGCAGCAAGCAGATTGAACGCCTCAAAGCCATCTTCAACGACCGCGGCGACGATATCACTTTCACCCCGGTGCTGAAAACCCTGCACGAAGGCTTCGTCGACAACGACCTGAAGATGTGCGTGTTCACCGACCATCAGATTTTCGACCGTTTCCACAAATACAACCTGAAGAGCGACCGCGCACGCGGCGGCAAACTCGCCCTGTCGCTCAAGGAACTCAACCAGATTGAGGTGGGCGACTACGTGGTGCACATGGACTACGGCGTGGGTCGCTTCGGCGGATTGGTGACAACCTCGGTGAACGGCACCCCGCAGGAATGCATCAAAATCAGCTATCTGAACAACGATGTGGTGTTCGTGTCGATTCACGCACTGCACAAACTGTCGAAATATCGAGGCAAGGAAGGCGAACAACCGCGCCTAAACAAACTGGGTTCGGGCGCATGGAACCGCGTGAAAGAACGCACCCGCCGCCCGTCGCGCACAAAAAGGCTTCGCCTTCACCCCCGACGGATATATGCAACACGAGCTTGAAGCATCTTTCATCTACGAGGACACCCCCGACCAGCTCAAAGCCACCAACGCCGTGAAAGCCGACATGGAGAGCGACCGCCCGATGGACCGCCTGATTTGCGGCGACGTGGGCTTCGGCAAAACCGAGGTGGCAATACGCGCCGCCTTCAAGGCTGCCGTCGACGGCAAACAGACCGCCGTGCTGGTGCCCACCACCGTGCTGGCATTTCAACTATCTCAGCCGCGCCCGAAAAGCCAAGGACGTGACACAAATCACAAAGGACCTTGCCGACGGCAAAATCGACATCCTCATTGGCACCCACAAGATAATTGGCAAAAACATCAAGTTCAAGGACCTCGGGCTGCTGGTGGTTGATGAAGAACAGAAGTTTGGCGTGAGCGTGAAAGAAAAGCTCAAACAGATGAAGGTGAACGTCGACACCCTAACTATGAGCGCCACACCCATACCGCGCACCCTGCAGTTCTCGCTGATGGGCGCTCGCGACCTGAGCACAATCACCACACCTCCCGCCAACCGCTACCCCATACTCACCTCGGTGAACTCGCTCGACGACGACATAGTGAGCGAAGCCATCAACTTCGAGATGTCGCGAAACGGGCAGGTGTTCATCGTAAACAATCACATCGACGGACTGACGCACCTCGAGCAGATGGTGCGTCGCCTGGTGCCTGACGCCCGCGTGGTGGTGGGTCACGGTCAGATGAAGCCCGAAAAACTCGAACAGGTGATTATCGACTTTGCCAATCACGACTACGACGTGCTCATTGCCACCACTATCATCGAAAGCGGCATCGACATGCCTAACGTCAACACCATAATCATCAACAACGCACAGGCATTTGGCTTGAGCGAACTGCACCAGCTGCGCGGACGCGTGGGTCGCAGCTCGCGCAAAGCATTCTGCTACCTCCTCGTCCCGCCCGGCAAAACCCTCTCGCCCACCTCTCGCCGACGCCTGCAAGCCATCGAGAGCTTCTCCGACCTGGGCAGCGGCATACACATTGCCATGCAAGACCTCGACATACGCGGCGCAGGCAACCTGCTCGGTGCCGAACAGAGCGGTTTCATTGCCGACTTAGGATACGAAACCTATCAGAAAGTGCTCAAGGAGGCTATGCTCGAACTCTCCACCGAGGAGTTTGCCGACACCTTCAGCGACCGCAAAGCGCTCAACGACAAGCTGCAGGACGACGACACCGCCTACGTGTCGGACTGCGTGATTGACACCGACCTCGAACTGATGCTGCCTGCCACCTATGTGCCGCAGGAGGGCGAACGAATAAGCCTCTATCAGGAACTCGACAACATGGAGCGCGAAACCGACGTGATGGAGTTCCGCAAACGCCTGGAGGACCGTTTCGGCCGCATTCCGCACGAGGCTCTCGAACTGATTAGAATAGTTAGCCTGCGACGCATTGCACGCACCCTCGGCATCGAAAAGGTGATGCTCAAGCAGAGCGAAATGTACATCTACTTCGTGGGCGAAGAAAACCGCGCCTACTATCAATCGCCGGCTTTCGGCAGAATACTGCAATATCTGCAGCAAAACACCCGCCGCTGCAAGCTGCGCGAAGTCAACAGCCGGCGCTCGATGCTCATCCACAACGTCACCACTGTGGAGCAAGCCGTGAGCATCCTCCAGGAAATCACCCAACTGCAATCGCTGTAACCCATGCATAGCATCGACCGCCAGATTCTGCGCATCGCGCTACCGTCAATCATCACCAACATCACCGTGCCGCTGCTGGGGCTAATCGACCTCACCATAGCCGGACACTTGGGCGACGCCATGTTCATCGGGGCAATGTCGGTGGGCGCAATGATGTTCAACCTCACCTACTGGAACTTCGGATTCCTGCGCATGGGCACATCGGGCATCACCGCCCAAGCCTACGGTCGCGGCGACATGGCAGCTGCCCGCGGTGCACTCGTGCGCGCCTGCGCCTTGGCTCTGGCAATAGCACTCACAATAGTGGCGCTGCAGCACCCGCTGCAACGGCTCACCCTCGCCATCATCGCCCCATCACCTCAGGTGCTCGCCCTGGCTCGAAGCTACTATCTCATAGTGGTGTGGGGCGCTCCCGCCGTGCTCACCATGATGGCGCTGAAAGGTTGGTTTCTGGGCATGCAAGATTCCAAAAGCGCCATGCACATCTCCATCGTGGTCGACTCGCTCAACGTGGTGGCAAGCCTCGTTGCCGTCTACGGCTTTGGCATGGGATTCATAGGCATAGCCACTGCTGGCACACAAACACCCCAACCTACTCCGCAACCTGCAACTGCGCGAAATACTTCAGTGGCACGAGCTGAAGCGAATGACCGCCGTAAACAGCCACATCTTCGTGCGCAGCTTCTGCATGATTCTGGTCACACTGTCGTTCGTGTCGATAGGCGCACGCAGCGGCGACCTCACCCTCGCCGTCAACGCCCTGATAATGCAACTGTTCATCCTCTTCTCCTATTTCATGGACGGCATAGCATTCGCCGGCGAAGCTCTCGTGGGCCGATTTGTGGGCGAAGGCAACCACCGCATGCGCCACAACTGCGTGAAGCACCTCATGGTGTGGGGCACCCTGGTGATGACCCTCTACGCCACCGCCTACACCCTGCTGCCCCGGCAAATATTCACCCTGCTGACGTCCGACGCTGCCGTTGTCAACGCCGCCGTCGGCTACCGCTGGTGGTGCCTCGCCATTCCCCTGGCATCGATGGCGGCATTTGTGTGGGACGGCGTGTTCATCGGGCAAACCGACACCCGCGGAATGCTACTCGCCGTGATGAGCGCAAGCGCCACGTTCTTCGCCATATACTTCCTGCTGCCCGTGCCACAAGGCAACAACCGCCTCTGGCTGGCATTCATCGCCTACCTCGCCATGCGAAGCATAATGCAAACCATCATTTGGCTCACAAAAGAAA
>SFPF01000135.1 GCA_004552155.1 Bacteroidales bacterium | reverse complement strand
GATAGCGCAACCTGCGGGGAGCGGATACCTCACTATCATTCGGCGTCGAAGATGTCGAACAATGTTGTGCCACTTCGAGGCACATTATTATTGGTGCCAACTCTCCGCAGGCTGCGCCCTTGTGGGCTTGCCAGCGGTTATGCATGGTCAAGCACCTTCGGCGCTTGTTGCTCTTCCCGTTCTACGGCATCTGCGCAATCTGCGAGAGGGACGTTACACCTGCCGCTGTGTTGTTAGGGCGTATTGCCATACGCCCCCTACAATTAACGGTTGTAACCATCTGATAGCCAGCGAAATTAACCGCGTGAGCGGTTACAATGTCAATAACCCCACATTGGAGCGAAGCGACTATGTGGGGAAGGCAACGGCACTACAAATCACCAACCGTGGAGCGGTTGCAGACCCAGCGAAAACCTCTCGTTGATTAATAAAATGAGTGCAGATTCGCGCCGTTCTATAATTTGAATAAATGTGCCTTGGTTTCTTTGGGGGGAGTTACAGCTGCGCTATATGCTTGCTGAACGTGCGTCGGAACCACAGCCCGGCGGTGAGCAGCGAGATGGTGTGTGCCAGATAGATGCCGCTTATGTCAAACCCGAAGGGGAAGCATAGCGCGTACATCACCGGAATGCCCACAACGATATACGACACAAAGGCGATGCCCATGATGGGCTTGACGTGGGCAATGCCGCGCAGACTGTTGGCAAAGGCTATTTGTGTGGCGTCGCCAAACTGATAGAGAATCAGCAACCCGATTTGCGAGCTGACGAGTGCCACCACAGCGGCATCGTTGGTGAACAGCCCTGCAAGAAACTCGCCGCCAAAATAAAACGCCATACTTGCCACCACGGCGCTCGCCAGAGTAATCATATATCCTGCATGAGCCACTTGGCGTATGCGCAGCGTGTCGCTAACGCCAAGGTAGTTGGCAATCTTGATTGATGCTGCGGCTCCAAGGCTGTAGTAGACCATAAATCCCAATTGCCCGCGGCGGCAAGCGTATTGGTGCCAAGCCTGCCGGCAAACACCGATGCTGCGGTGAAAATGCCGGTTTCCATGCCTATCTGCAACGATATGGGCAGCGAGGTGACGACGATGGTGCGCACATTGGCGCCGCTCAAAGGCGCGTGCAGCAGGTTGGCGCGATAGCAGCGATAGCGCGGGTGGCACAGCAGATAAGCCACGTAGGCAATCAGCATAGCCACGCGCGAGGCGAGGGTGGCTATTCCGGCGCCGGTAAGTCCCAGTTCAGGCAGCCCGAGGTGGCCGTATATGAGTGCATAGTTCAGCACGATGTTCAGGGCGTTGCCGCAAACCAGAATGTACATCGACACTTTGGTGTCGTTGATGGCATCGGTGAATTGGCGCAAAGCGTTCACTACAGCCAGCGGCAGCAGCGAAACGAGCAGCAGCATAAAATAAGGGCGAATCACCGGCAGCAGGTGCTCGGGCAACCCAAGGCGGTGAAGCCACACATACACTGCCACGAGTGGCACGCACCACAGCACCACGTATGCCAGGTTGGCAACCACGCCGGCGCGCACCGTGGCGGCAAGGCGGTTGGTGCTGCCGCTCGAAAACAATGTCCCCACGAGCGGAGTTAGACCGTAGGAGAAGCCTATGCTTAGCATCAGCACAAACGCAATCACGCTGTTGGCAAACGATGCCGACGCAAGCGCTTCGGTGCTGTAGTTGCCCACCATGATTGTGTCGGCGTAGCCGGTGACAATCACACCCAGCTGACCCAGCAGCAAGGGTATGCCCAGACGTATGATTGAGGCGTAATGAGGTCGGTAGGTAGCAAAGTAGTTTCGTAGTGACATCGTGTTTTCTTATTAAACTTGAAATACAATGTGGTGTGAGGGCGGTGGAGAGCGGCGAATTGTGTGTATTACATCGGGTCGACGTCATAGTAGATTATGCAACCCTTGGCACGCGAATCGCGAGCCACAAAGTCGGCATATATTTTGCGCAAAAAATCTTTCACCTTCGACATCGATGCCGCTACCTCGATTTTCAGCACAATCTGTTTGATGAACAGTTGCTGCACGCGTGCCACCATGGGCGCTTCGGGTCCGAGGATGCGGGTGCCGAACACCTGCCGCAGCATCTGGCTGAACATTGCCGACATCTCGGTGAGCACATCTTCGTTGCGATGCTTCATGTAGATGTTCACTATGCGCGTGAAAGGCGGGTAGGCGTAGCGCTGGCGCTCGGCAATCTCGAGGTTATAGAAGCCGAGGTAGTCGTGCTGTTGCACAAGCTTCACCACGGGGTGCTCGGGGTCGCTGGTTTGCATCACCACCAGCCCCTGCGCATGCTTTCGTCCGGCACGGCCAGCCACCTGCTCCATCATGTTGAAGGCGCGCTCGTGGCTGCGGAAGTCGGGGAACGAAATCATGGTGTCGGCATTGAGTATGCCCACAATGCTCACGCCGTCGAAGTCGAGGCCCTTGGTCACCATCTGCGTGCCCACAAGAATGTTCGACTTGTGTTCGGAAAACTCGTTGATTATGCGTTCGTAGCTGGTCTTACTGCGGGTGGTGTCGAGGTCCATTCGGGCAATTTTGCCTTCGGGGAACACCTTTTCGATGTCGTCCTCGATGCGCTCGGTGCCGTAGCCCACCACCTCGATGGCAGGCTGTTCGCACACAGGGCAAATCGATGGCAGGGTGAGCGTGTAGCCGCAATAGTGGCAAGTGAGAGCCGACAGGCGTTTGTGATAGGTGAGTGTGACGTCGCAGTTGGTGCACTTGGGTGTCCAGGCACATTCGCGGCAGCGCACCATGGGTGAATAGCCGCGTCGGTTTTGAAACAAGATGAGCTGTTCGCCACGGTCGAGAGCCTGGCGGCATTTGCTCACCAGTTCTTGCGAGAACAAGCCGTTCATTTCGTGTTTCTTTCGAGCCAGTTTCGTGTCGATTACGTGCACCCGCGGCAGTTCGATGCCCTCATATCGTGTGAGCAGCTTCACCAGCCCGAAGCGACCGTTCAGCGCCTTGTAGTAGGTGTCGATGGCAGGCGTAGCCGAGCCGAACAGCGTCTTTGCGCCGTGCATCGAAGCCAGCACGGTGGCTATGTCGCGGCCGTTGTAGCGGGGCGCGGGGTCTTGCTGCTTATAGCTGCTGTCGTGTTCCTCGTCGACAATCACCAGTCCGAGGTTGGAGAACGGTAGGAACACCGCCGAGCGCACACCAATCACCACCATAGGCTCGTTGCTGTCGAGCAGTCGCCGCCAGATGTCAACGCGCTCGTTGTCGCTGAAGCGGCTGTGATAGATGAGCAGTTGCTCGCCCAGCACCTTTTGCAGTCGCTGCGTGAGCTGCGTGGTAAGGGCTATTTCGGGCACAAGATACAATGCCTGTTTGCCTTTGGCGAGAGCATCTTGAATGAGATGGATGTATATCGAGGTCTTGCCGCTGGAAGTTACGCCGTGCAGCAAGGTGATGTTGTGCGAAGTGAACGACTGGTGAATCTCGGTGTAGGCGCGCTGTTGTTCGTCAGTGAGCACCGGCGCGTCGGCATGGCATTTGCCCACCATGTCAAAGCGGTTGACGGGCTTCTTGTAGAGGGTGAACACGCCCTTATCGATGGCGGCACGCAGCACCGGCTGAGTCACGCCAGCGCGCTTGAGCAGCGCGTCTTTGGTCACCTCGGCAGGCTGCGGGCGTTGCAGCCAGTGCGACAGGTCGAGATAGGCAAGCAGTAGAGTTTCCTGTTTCTTGGCGCGCGACACCTTGTCGAACAGCTCGTGCAGGGCAGCCTCGTTGCCGTGCTCAATGGCAAGGATGACGCAGGTCTCGGTCTTGGGCCGATAGTTATCCACCACGCGCTCGGCAATGTGAATGGCTTCGCGCTCGAGCATGCGGCTCACCACCGACACTATGTTTTTGAACCCTGTGGCGCGGCTAATCTCGTCGAGCTGCACACGTCCGCGCTGGGCGGTGAAGTCCATAATCACCCGCTCGCGCTCGTTCAG
>SFPF01000134.1 GCA_004552155.1 Bacteroidales bacterium | reverse complement strand
GCAGGCTGCTCAAATTCCCGTGACGCCTTTGTAGGCACATGGGCGGTGTGCGATACGCTCTTCACCCCCGAGGGCTACGAAGATGCATATTATAAATACGAACTGCGCCTCGACTTTGCCCATCCCGGCAGCGTGAAGTGCGACATATTGGACCAGCCTGCCGACGGCGTGCTTTATGCCTATGAAGATATGGGTGTCTGCGTGGGAGAATCGTACGAACCTATTACGCTTGTTGAGGTGGCCGGCGACACGGCCTTCGTGGAATATATCCACGACGAAACAGGCGAGCGTTGGAGCGCAAAGCTCACGCTAAATCCCGCCGACAAGTCGCTCACCTTTATAAAAGGTAAAATGTTAGAGCGCGGTCCGGGCTCACTCGATGAAAATGATACAACGGTATACGAGTCCGATTTTGAAGGTCAGGTGTCTTATTTTGAGCCCGACTCCGCCGTGCTTAAATTCATTGATGCCAACCCCGCAACCACGACCGTAGGCAACGACGCTGCCGACGGCGACGACTGCAGCGATGCCGGGGAAACGGCGGAAGAAGAGGCGGAGCCTGCTGGGGGAACAGGCGGCTATACGGAGGTGGAACTTGCCGACCGCACCATTTACGTGGCCGTCGACGAGGCTGGCAGTCCGCAACTGTTCTGCCGCTTCAAGAGCGGCGGTGCGCCCCTCAGCCTCACCGACGGCGACGGCGAGTCGCTCATCGGCATCGGCTTTGTGGAGGACATCTGGAAATGCAGCGACGGCAAGAGCGCACTCTATATCCTTTGCGAGCGCGGCACGGAGTTCATGACGCTTTCGCTCATGAAAATCACCGCCGACAACCGCGTTGAAACCATCGACAGCACCATGGGCATCACGCCCGACAACCCTATTGTCGGCATCGAAAACATTACGGACGACATGATTCCCAAGATCTATACCGGCTGCGACGAGGTGACGGTGTACGAGCCCAAGGACGAAGCCCCTGCACGCACCACTGTTTACGATTTAGACGGGAATAAGATAAGGTAAAACCCTTATACGCATCGGTCAAACCGACTCGCCCCGCGCCGCCTTCGCTTGCCAGCCCGTGGCACAACTTGGCGCGTTTTGGCAGAACGGCACAAAAAGCATATCTTTGCATCAGCGAAAAGAGGAAGTGCATAGGCTCTTCCTCTTTCTGCGTTTTTGGGGCAAACTATCCTATATGAGCGGAAAAATTATCTTATATGACCGTGAAAATTATAAGCAAGGGCGGAAAAATTTGCTCCTTGATAATTTTCACGATGTGCTTTTAAGTGAAAACTCCCTTGATTTTCGTGGTATTATTCTCTGGGCAAATCTTCCTTTTCTTAATTATCCCTAAACTTTCGCGCCGCGCCGCCTTAACGATTGTAAATACTCCAGGAACTCTCTGCGCAGGGCGTGGCGCGGCATTAAGAATATTTGTATTTTCCGGCTTTTCAACAAAGGGGGCAAAGGGACACGCAAGCGAGTTTGTTTGTATAAAATAGCGCAAGGGACGCACCGCGCGGTGCGCCCCTTGCGCTATTGTTTCCTAAACATGCGGCCGAGGGCCGTTGGCTTAGCTCAGCCCAATGATTTCGCCGTCGATATAATCGATGTGATTGGCCTGCGGGTCTTTGGGCAAGCCGGGCATGCGCAGTATGTCGCCCGCAATGGCCACGATCATCTCTGCGCCCGCGTTGATCACTACGTCGCGGATCTGGAAGTCGAAGCCCGAGGCCGCGCCGTAACGCTTGGCATCGGCCGAGAAGGAGAACTGCGTCTTGGCGATGCAGACGGGGAAATGCTGCATGCCGCCCTCTTCTGCTAATTTGAGCCGCTTGAGGGCGGCGGGGGCGAAGGTGACGCCCGATGCGCCGTAAATGCTGCGCGCCACTTTTTCTATCTTGGTCTTCAAGGGGTCTCCGTCGGCGTAAGTGAACTGCAGGGGGCCGGAGGGGCGGCGCTCGATGGTGTCCACCACGAGTTGCGCCATTTCTGCCGCACCCGCGCCGCCGGCGCTATAAGCATAGTTGATGACGAAGGGCACGCCGAGCGTCTGTTCGCAATGGGCGCGCAGCAGGGCCATTTCTTCGTCGGTGTCGCCGGCAAAGTGGTTGAACACCACAAGCACCGTCTGCCCGAAACCCTGCAGGTTGCGCACGTGGCGGTCGAGGTTGGCAAGACCTGCGCGCAGCCCCTCTTCGTTGGGCTCTTTGATGCGGTCGAGGGGCACGCCGCCGTGCATTTTCAGTCCTTGCGCCGTGGCCACGATGACGGTGAGGTCGGGACGCAGGCCGCTCTTGCGGCAGAGGATATTGTAGAACTTCTCTGCGCCGAGGTCGGCACCGAATCCAGCCTCCGTGATGGTATATTCGGAGTGGGCCATGGCCATGCGCGTGGCGAGGAGAGAGTTGCAGCCGTGGGCGATGTTGGCGAAGGGGCCGCCGTGCACGATGGCGGGCGTGTTTTCAGTGGTCTGCACGAGGTTGGGCTGAATGGCATCTTTAAGGAGCACCATGATGGAGCCAGCCACGCCGAGGTCTTTCACGGTGAAAGGCTTTCCCTCGTAGGTGTAGCCGAGGAGTATGTTCTCGATGCGCCGACGCAGGTCTGCCTCGTCGGCGGCGAGGCATAGGATGGCCATGAGTTCGGAGGCGGGGGTGATGTCGAAGCCAGCCTGCGCGGGCAGCCCGTTCGTTGAAGGTCCGAGCCCCGTGCTTTTCCTTGTACATTATAATAGGTATGGGTCACAGGAACTTATCCAGCTCGCGCTCGACCTCGGGCAGCTTCTTCGGCGCGGGATGCTCGACGCGATAGCCGTCCTTGATGACCATGGAGAGCGTGCGCAGGGCCGAGAGATCCGCGAGCGGATCCTTCGCGCAGACGATCAGGTCAGCCGCCTTACCCGCCTCGATGGAGCCGGTCTCGCCGTCGATGCCGGCAAGCCGCGCGTTGAGCCGCGTCGCGGTGTGGAGCGCGAAGGCCGGCGTCACGCCGCAGTAT
>SFPF01000018.1 GCA_004552155.1 Bacteroidales bacterium | reverse complement strand
TTGCGAGCGCGGTTGCTGGTAGCAGGCGAAAAGCAGCAGGTAACTGACCGCAAGGCACAGCGCGGGTGCCAAACCTTCGGCGGCAGTGTGCAGGAAGGGGCTGGCGCACATCAGCAACAGAAACGACGCGCTCACGAAGCGCGAGCGAATACGCAGCAGGCCGTAGCGGTTGTTCCATTCCGCGAGGGCATAGGCCGTGAGCGCGGCGAAGAGCAGGCTTATCCACATCGCGCGGCTGCCCGCGGCATCGGTCACCCACACGATAAACGTGAGCACCGAAACCACGGGCAGCGTAAACGTGCTCGTCGCCATCTTGTTGCGGAAAGTCTGCACCATGCGTTATTTCTTTGGAAAATATCTTTTTACTTGTTGGTCGAATTAATCAAATGATATTGATAAAAACCATGAAAAACATCTTGCTTCGTTTGAAGCCTTTGGGCTACGCCGCAGGTCTTAACGCCGAGCCTGTGAGCCTAATCGGCTCACGCTCGCCCTTAATCCCTGCGGCTGCGGTCGGTGCCCTCCCGCTTCAAACGTTGCAAGGAAAAAACCATAAAAAACCGTGAGACCTTGATGCCGTGGATATAGACATGACTGGGTACTTCATTAACAACGGGTTTTTCCTGGTTTTTCCCTTGTTCTGTGTGGGGCGGGAGGGCACCGACCGCCGCCTTATCGGATAGGACGCGAGACGGGAGCCGACAGGCTCACAGGCTCGGGGACTATCCGATAAGGCAAGCGACAGCCCACACAGAACAAGCGGTTTTAATGGTTTTTATCTTAATTCGACCAACGGATCTTTTCTACAAATCCCTGCCGATATCGGTCCTGAAATACTTTTTCTCAAATTGTATATTGCGTGCGCCCTGCATAGACTTCTGCAAAGCCTCTTCTTTCGTTGCGCCATAAGAGCTGACGGCGATGACGCGGCCGCCAGCCGTGACGATTTGCCCGTCTGCGCCGAACGCCGTGCCGGCGTGGAACACCACGCTGCCCGGAATGTCTGCTCCCGTGATGGGATAGCCCTTGTCGTATGCACCGGGATAACCGCCCGAAACGCACATTACGCACACGGCAGCCCGCTCGTCGAACTCAATCTCCTTTTCCGCCAGCGTGCCTTCGGCCACGCCTTCGAAGAGGTCCACGAGGTCGCTTTTGAGACGCAGCATCACGGTCTCCGTTTCGGGGTCGCCCATGCGGCAGTTGTATTCGATGACCTTCGGCTGTCCGTCGCAGTTGATGAGGCCAAAGAAGATGAAGCCCTTGTAGTCGATGCCCTCGGCGGCAAGCCCTTCCACGGTGGGGCGGATAATCTCGCACTCCACTTTTTTCATCCATTCCTTGGTGGCAAACGGTACGGGCGAGACACTGCCCATGCCGCCCGTGTTCAGGCCCGTGTCGCCCTCGCCGATGCGCTTGTAGTCCTTGGCTTCGGGCAGGATTTTATAATCCTTACCGTCGGTGAGCACGAAGACGGAGCACTCGATGCCGCTCAGGAACTCCTCGATCACCACCTTTGAAGAAGCGTTGCCGAACATGCCGCCCAGCATTTCTTTCAACTCGCGCTTGGCCTCTTCGAGCGTTTCGAGAATCAGCACGCCCTTGCCGGCGCAAAGGCCGTCGGCTTTCAGCACATAGGGTGCGCGGAGCGTTTCGAGAAAGCGCAAGCCCTCTTCAAGATGCTCGCCGTCGAAGGTGGCGTAAGCCGCCGTGGGGATATTGTGGCGCAGCATGAAAGCCTTGGCAAAATCTTTCGAACCTTCCAGTTGCGCACCGGCTTGCGAGGGGCCGATAACGGGAATGCCGCGCAAGGCCTCATTGCTTTGGAAATAATCGTAAATGCCTTTCACAAGCGGGTCCTCCGGTCCTACGACTACCATATTAATATTATGGTCGAGGGCAAAGCGTGCCACGCCGTCGAAGTCCGTCGCTTTGAGTTCCGGCACGTTCGTGCCAGCCTGCGCCGTGCCGGCATTGCCGGGCGCGATAAATAGTTGGTCTACTTTGTTGCTTTGGGCGATTTTCCATGCCAGCGCATGTTCGCGGCCGCCGCTGCCGAGCAAAAGGATGTTCATGGGGAATATTTGTTTTTATAGTAGACGAGTAAACAAGTAGACAAGTATACGAGACAGAAGTGTCTTGCAAACTATATTCTTTAGGAGAAACTTATCTTGTTTACTCGTTTACTTGTTTACTTGTTTACTTGTTTACTCGTTTACTTGTTTACTCGTTTACTCGTTTACTTGTTTACTCGTTTACTAAATCCTTATTCAATAACTATTTTCTCAACCTCTGCCTCTTCGTGCATGAAGAGCGTGGCACTTTCGTGGAACTTCTCTGGACTTTCCGTCGTGAGGCAATGCAGTGTACTGCCTGTCGAGCACGCTGCGGCCATATTCGGGTGCCGCCCGAGATAATCGGCGAGGCTCTTAGCCACGTATTCCCCTTGCGTCACGATGCGCACGCCCGTGGGGATGTATTTCACGATTTTGTTCATCAGCAGCGGGTAGTGCGTGCAGCCGAGGATAAGTGTGTCGATGTCGGGGTCGGTGCGAAAGAGTTCGCCGATGCGCTTCTGCACGAAATAGTCCGCGCCCGGCGAGTCAAACTCATAGTTCTCCACCAGCGGCACCCACATCGGGCAAGCCACGCCCGTGAGTTGCACGTCCGGCCAAAGCTTATGGATTTCCATGCCGTAAGAGCCGGAGTTCACCGTGCCCACCGTAGCCAGCAGTCCCACGTGGCGCGTCTTCGTGAGCGGCCCGATGGCTTCCACCGTGGGGCGGATAACGCCCAGCACGCGGCGGTCGGCATCTATTTGCGGCAAGTCGCGCTGCTGAATGGTGCGCAATGCCTTCGCCGAGGCGGTGTTGCAGGCCAGTATCACGAGGCGGCAGCCGCGCTCGAAGAGCACTTTGACTGCTTGAAGCGTGTATTGGTAAATCACCTCGAACGAGTGCGACCCGTAAGGCGCGCGGGCATTGTCGCCGAGATACAGATAGTCGTATTGCGGCAGCAGTTGCCTTATTTGCCGCAATATAGTCAGTCCGCCATAGCCCGAGTCGAACACGCCGATCGGACTATAAGAATTGCTTGTTGTCATTTGGAGAATTTATTTTTCCTTCAGCTTTTCCTCCACAAACGGCATAGCGTCCTCGCAAAGCGAGTGGTGCACGAAGGGTAGGGCATTGCCGTCGGTGTTTACCACGCATTCGTAGCCGCGTTCCAGTCCCACGGCCTGTATGGCGGCGTTGAGGCGTTCCTCAACGGGGCGCATCATGTCTTCGCGGGCGCAGTTGAGCAGGCTGTCGGCGGTGTGGCGAAAAGCAAGGCTCTTCTCCATGGCCTCTTGCAGGTCGCGCTGGCGTTTGAGCATGATGTTTTGGGGAAATTCCTTTTGCCCCTGCAAAAAGTCGGTAAACTGCCGTTTGAAGTTCTGCTCGTTGTAGGCAGCTTCTTGCTCATACTGCTGCGTGAGCTGCTGCATCTGTGCCTGTGCTTCGAGATAGTCGGGCATCGTTTTCAGCAACTGGCTATAACTAATCAGCCCGTACTTCACTTGGCTTTGCGCCCATGCGCCGGCAGCGGCAAGGCAGCACGCCGCAAGCATCAAAAATATTTTCTTCATATATACATATATATATTATGGCGGCAAAGTTACAACATTCTGCCTAAAACTGCGCTTTGCTGCTAAGCAAATTGCTTTTTTAGCGTGATTGCTGACCTTGAAAGGGCAAATAATTTAAATTGAATTTGCTTTTTGGTTGAATTAGGTATTAAGTGCCTGGAAGGCACTACGGAGCGTAGCGACAGTAACCGGGGACGAAGTCCTCGGGGGATGCTATTGCAATGATCTGCCTGGAAGGCAGTACGCCTGTGGCGATGTATAAGATGCATGTTCTGTGGCGTAGTGCCTTCCAGGCACATCCTCCTCGCATAGTCTACCGGGCACTTCGTACCCGGTTACTAAAAAGCTGCGCTTTTTGTAGTGCCTTCCAGGCACTTCTGCTCAATTTCAATCCGAGAAATAGAGTTCTATCGTTCCGTCGTATAAGTAAACTCCCCTACTATTTTCTGTTAAAACGCATCGAAAAGTGGAATATATTTTTCCCATATCAAAAAAAGGCGTACCTTTGAAGCGCGAAATTGCCCCTTTGCTACTAAGAAAGGGGCATTTCCAAAGATTTTTCATCGCAAATTTTCTTTTTAATTTTATTGTTTTACTTAAATCCATTACGTTAATGAAAAAGTACAGTTACTTTCTCTCGCTGCTCTTGTTCTTCGTAGCAGGTGTGGCAAACGTACAGGCACAGTACTATGAGCCCGGCTCTGAGCTGGTCGACATGGGTCAGATTGCCGGTAAGCCTGTGTTTGTTCGCACGAACACTCAGGAAACCGATACTTACATGTGCGGTACGAAGGGTACAACTACAGTCTCTGACGACTGTCTTATGATGTTTGAAGAAGTTGAAGGCCTTAAAGTCGACGGCTACCAGTGCTATCGCTTGAAACAGGTGAGCACGGGCAAGTACATCAAAGACCATCAGCTGTTGCCAGGGGAGGACACTTCAGACAACCATCCAGATGATGCAGACCCCTATGTTGCGTTAACCGCTAATCCTTCTGAGGCATTTGCATTTACAGCGCTTGCTTATGAAGCAGATAGCGAAGATCTTCGTAAAATGGCAACGGAAGATAAAGGCAACCAGTCTCTCGTAAACGGCGGCTTTATTTTTACACGTGCTGCACTTTGCTCAGATGGTTCGCCCACATACCTCGGTTATTGGGGTTCAGTTTTTATGTCTCCATATACTGACACCAACACTTGGACCATTTGGGAAGCTGATGAAATCACCAACCTCGCACAGGTTCTTTCTGGTTTCTTAGATTTTTATTTCCCCAATGGCGTTTCTGAATCAGAGTTCCCCTATGGTATCAACCCCGGTCAGTACAATCAGGAGGCATACAACAATGCTTACAAGGTATACGAAGATGCTTTCGATGCTTCTACCGATGCCGCTGGTCTTACCAAGGAAATCGTTCAGGAATGGGCTGGCAAGCTTGCCGCTGCCAAGGCAGCACTTGTAGTTAATCCGTTGGTTGCAGGTTACTACTACATCAGCGACTCTCGTTCGCCGGTGCTCTACCTCTACAACGACAACACAGAAGCCGCCAAGGCCAAGTTCTTGTTCTGTGAAGAGGCTGCTCCCAATGAAATCCCCACTGTTGAAGATGCCAAGTACATCTGGCACGTTACGGCTGGTGAAGAAGCTGGTCAGTGGTTCTTTGAGAACTTCAAGACGGGCAAGCGTGTTTGCAACACTACGGAGTCTACTGGTGTAACCGCCTTCACCGTCAATGCTGACGGTAATGCCTTCAAGGTTGAAGCCGCTCCCAGTGGTGCTGCTTTTATCATTATGCGCGCTACCGACAACTCTCAGTGGAACACGGCTGTTAACCAGGGCAAATACATCTGCATATGGAACGACAAGAACGATGCTGGTAACAAGTACCAGTTCTACACCCTCGATGCAGGAAGCGTAGCTGCTCTTGAAGAGGCCGTTAAGCAGGATGCCCTCAATAAGGAACTCGAGGCTCTCTACAACACGGCAAATGGCACATACGCCGGCAGCCGCAAGTTCTCAGGCGCTCCCGAAGGCGAAAGCTTCGGCAATGCTGCTGATAACCTCGTAACAGATGCTGCTGTTCTCGAATCGAACGCAGTTGCAAGCAACGAAGGCGCTCTCGCCAATCTGCTCGATGGTGACTACACCACTTATTTCCACACTGCTTGGCAGGCCGCTGACGGTCCCGACC
This sequence comes from Bacteroidales bacterium, assembly GCA_004552155.1. Lineage (GTDB taxonomy): Bacteria > Bacteroidota > Bacteroidia > Bacteroidales > Bacteroidaceae > Alloprevotella. Next base: position 38,309 of record SFPF01000018.1, on the reverse strand, counting down.
CCGCAACGTGGCACTATGTTCAGGCTGACCTCGGCGAGCCGGTTTCTGCTCTTGCTCTGAAGTATGCACGCCGCTCGCAGAACCCCAATGGTTGCAATCCTACCCTCATCCAGGTATTGAGCACCAACGATCTTGCAAGCGAAGAATGGACCGACAACGGTACGTTTACCATGACTTATACAATCGATGCTACCATCGGTGGAAACGTATCTCAGAACTTCATCGGTACCTGCGGCTTCGAACTCGCTGAACCCGCCCGCTACGTGCGCCTCCTCGTTAAAGACCGCATCAACGGCACAAGCAGCGAATTGCTTGCAGGCTATCCTTTCTGGTATCTCTCTGAACTCCACTTCTTCAAGGGAGAATACGATCCCGAAACCTCTCCCTATGAACTCGTTCCTGCTGACGTTCGCGCCGCACTTCTCGAACAGCTCGCAAACGCTAAGGACGAACTCCTCACTGGTGAGGCTACTCAGGCAACTCTCGATGCCCTCAAGGCTGCTTACGAGGCATTCCTCTCTATGCTGCCCGACACCAAGCGCGTGACCGATGCTATTGCCGCAGCTCAGGCTTACCACAATGCAGCTCCCTCAGCCGCAGAACCTACGCCCGGTTACTTCCCCGAAGAAGCTAAGACTGCATTCCAGGCAGCTATCGATGCGGTTGAAGTTTCTGGAAACATGACGCTCGATCAGATTAACAAAGCTATTGCAGATCTCGAAGCCGCTACCGCTACGTTCAAGGCTTCTCTCTATCTGCCCACAGTAGGTAGCTACTACCTCATCCGCAGCATGTCTGAAACCTACAATAAGGCTATGGTTTACGCCAACACAACGGCCACCACGGGCGGTCTCCGCTTCCGTTCGCAGGTTGCAGTATCTGAAGAAGAAGGTGCAGATAAGATTGATGCCGTAGACTGGACAAACCACCCCAACTACGTTTGGTATGTTGAAGCAGCTGCTAATGGCAAGGTAACGCTTCGCAACGTCCTCACCGGTCGCTACTTCGCCTTCCAGGGTACGAAGAACAACGGCGTACAGCAGAGCGTAACGCCTGTCGAAGTTCCCGTACAGTCTGCCCTCGTTGCCGGCGGCGTGAACTTCGTGGTTGGCGAAGGTCTCTATGCTAATACGGCTGGCGGCGGCTTGTTAGTCGCTTGGGATTCTGCTAACGGTGCTGACAACAGTTCCTTCGGCTTTGAAGAAGTTACTTCCGACAACCTCGATGTAGACGGTGAGTTTATGTGGGGCGTTCAGAGCGGCGCCGAGCAGATCATCACGTTGCCCGTAGCAGTGTCTAGTGTCAATAGCGGTACCGCTTACAAGTTCCTCGGTGAAAATGCCGACAGTGAATTTGTATTCGAAGAAATCGATGGAGTAGAAGCCGGCGTGCCCTTCCTCTTCGTTGCAGATGCTGACCTCGCCAACAATGAGGCATCGTTCAACTTAGAAGGTAACAGTAGCTTCGCTAATGCAACTGAATATGCTACCGTTGCTCAGGATCAGAACGGTATGCAAGGTACGTTCGAAGATATTACAGTAAGTGACGGCTGCGGCGTATACTATGGCGGACAATTCTATATCCTCCGCAACGCCGTAGCATACTTACGCAATGTTGGTGCCAACAGCGGTTACTTCAACGGCAAGCAGCCGAAGGGCGTAACGGCCGAAGGCGACTACAAGTTCAAGGTTTACGGTACGGTTGACTCTATCAACCAGATCGTAGCCGGCGATAGCGAAGCTCCTGTAAACGTTTACAACCTCAGCGGTGTCCTCGTTCGTCAGAACGTGAAGGCAGGTCAGGCTACCAACGGCCTCGCTAAGGGTCTCTACATTGTAAACGGCAAGAAGCTCTTCGTGAAATAAGATTCTTAGAAATCAAATCCTCTAATAAAAAATGCCGTCCGGTTCGCCGGGCGGCATTTTATTTTGTAGTACTATATATTATGTATAAGGAGTAATCCTATAAATCTTTATTGTTCCTCGGGAAGCATTCCAGCACCTGCTGGCGCAGAAACGTGCGGTCGATGTGCGTGTAAATCTCTGTAGTCACGATGCTCTCGTGTCCCAGCATTGCCTGAATGGCGCGGAGGTTTGCCCCGCCTTGCAGGAGGTGCGTGGCAAAGGTGTGGCGCAGGACGGCATACTGGCGCAGGTTGTGGAACACCGTGATGCGCGAAAGGCGGCTGCGCCGCCGCTCGCTGATAAACACGAAATCCTCCTCGCCCGGCTTGGGCGTGATGGCGGCGCGGTCGATAAACCACAGCCGCAACTCTTCGGCGGCGCGGGGCGACACGGGCACCAGCCGTTCCTTGCTCCCCTTGCCCATAACCCGCAGGAAGCCTTCTTCGAGAAACAGATCGGGCATTTTCAGGTTGCACAGCTCGCTTACGCGCAGTCCGCAGCTGTAAAGCACCTCAATCATGGCGCGGTCGCGCTGACCGAAAGGTTGCGAAAGGTCGATGGCGGCAATTATGGCGTCCACCTCTTCGAGGGTAAGCACCTCGGGTAGGTGGATGCTCTTCTTTGGCGACTCGAGCAGCGCGGTCGGGTCGGTTTCAATGTAGCCGTCCACCAGCAGGAAGCGGTAGAACGAGCGTACGCCCGAAAGCACGCGGCAGATGGAGCGCGGCGTGATGCCGATGTCGTAGAGCGCGAGCGTGAAGCGGTGGAAATTGTCGAGTTTCGCGCACAGCGGGTCGATGCCTTCGTCGGACAGAAACGAGAGGTAGGTTTGCACGTCGTGCAAGTATGCGGCGCGCGTATTTTCAGACAATCCCTGCTCCAGCATCAAGTAAAGCCCGTATTTTTCTATATAGTCGTGCATTTCAGGAGGTATATCTTGTGCAAAGATAGTGCAAGGCGAGCGCAATAAAGCTTGCTTTTAATTGCCGAGCCGCCGCCTATCTTATGCAAAGATAGTGCAAGGCGAGCGCAATAAAGCTTGCTTTTAATTGCCGAGCCGCCGCCTATCTTATGCAAAAATATTAAATTTGCACGTAAGATAATGCCAAAACCATGAAGATACTTATTATTAACGGCCCGAATCTCAACCTGCTGGGCACGCGCGAGCCGCAGCACTATGGCACGGGCACGATGGACAGCGTGCTGGACGCGCTCAAAAGCCAGTACCCGAGAGTGGAGTTCGATTATTACCAAAGCAATGTGGAAGGTTTCCTGATTGACTGCCTGCACAAGACGCTCGAAGAGCCTTGCGACGGTGTGGTGCTCAATGCCGGAGGCTACACTCATACCTCCGTCGCGCTGCGCGATGCCATTACAGCCATTAAAGTGCCTGTCGTAGAGGTGCATATCTCCAATGTGCATAGCCGCGAGGAGTTTCGCCACCGCTCCCTCATCTCTGCCGTTTGTAAGGGCGTGATATGCGGTTTCGGCTTGGACTCCTATCGCCTCGGCGTGGAAGCATTGCTTGCCCGTTCCTAAGATATGATGAAGAAAAAGCCCACTCCCCTTTCGCCCGTCACGCCCCATGCCGATAGGGAAGAGGCGTTGGCGGATTACGTTCTTGCGCACATTTCGCCAGAGGACGAATACTTGCACCGCCTTTATCGCGCCACGCAGACCCAGCTGCTCTACCCGCGCATGGCTTCCGGGCATCTGCAAGGCCGGCTGCTGCGTATGCTGATGCAGATGATACGCCCCCGGCTCGTGCTTGAACTCGGCACATTCTCGGGCTATTCGGCCCTTGCTATGGCTTCGGGCATGGAAGCAGGCGGGCGCGTGATAACTTTCGAGGTGAACGACGAGCAGGAAGATTTCACCAGGCCTTGGCTGGAGGCTGCGCCCTATGAGGCTCGTGTGGAAATGATTGTAGGCGATGCGGCGCAAGTGCTGCCCACGCTCGGCATGGTATTCGATGTTGCTTTTATCGATGCCAACAAGCGCGACTATTGCGACTACTTTGAACTCGTTCTGCCTTATCTGCGTCCCGGCGGTTTTCTGATTGCCGACAACACGCTTTGGGACGGGCACGTGGTAGATGCCGCTTACTCCCGCGATGCGCAAACCCTCGGCATCCGGGCGTTCAACGACCTCGTGGCGCACGACCCGCGCGTGGAAACCGTTATCCTTCCCCTTCGCGACGGGCTGACCCTAATCCGCAAGAAAAACTAAGTCGTTCTCTTGTTTATATATAAAAACGTTTACTGGATTGGAATTTTCAATGATAAATGTGTTAACTGCCTGGAAGGCAGTACAGAGCGAAGCGACGGTAACCGGGGACGAAGTCCTCGGAGAAAGTGAGTGTAAGGGTTCTGCCTGGAAGGCAGTACGCCTGTGGCAATGTATCAAGAGCAGGTCCTTTAGCGTAGTGCCTTCCAGGCACATCGTCTTCGTCTCGCCTTTCCGGGCACTACGTACCCGGTTACCGTCGCTACGCTCCGTAGTGCCTTCCAGGCACTTAGCACATAATTCAATCAACGCGTATATAATATTATTGTACACCCTCGTCCTTGCCTTGCCGGCGTATGGACAGATAAAGCAGAAGTCCGCCACGGAGCGCGGAATAGAGCGGCAGGGCTTTGTGGACATCAAGGCGATCGACCCGAGCATTAGGGTAAGCCTGATGTACACGCGTGCCGATAACTTCACAGGCCAGGTGCTTTACACTGATTTGCACACAGCCTACCTGCACCCTGCGGCGGCAGCCGCGCTTAAAAAGGCGCAGGCCGAACTCAAGCGTCTGCGTCCCGACCTTAGTCTTTGCGTCTGCGATGCGGCACGCCCCATGTCGGTGCAGCAAAAGATGTACGACGTGGTGCGCGGCACGAGCAAGGCCATCTATGTGAGCAACCCTAAAAACGGCGGCGGCCTGCACAATTACGGTTTGGCCGTCGACGTCACCCTCTGCGATGCGACCACGGGCGACACGCTGCACATGGGAACGAAAGTGGACTATCTCGGAGAGCTGGCGCACGTGAAGGGAGAGGCGGCGTTTGTGAAGAAGAAACTCATTTCGCAAGAGGCCTTGCACAACCGCCAATTGCTCCGTAAGGCTATGGCAGCAGCCGGCTATAAGGTGCTGAACACAGAGTGGTGGCACTTTAATTTCAAATCGCGGGCCGAAGCCAAGGCAAACTATAAAGTAATCAAGTAGGGGCATACCGCCACATGCTTTTTCTTTCTAACGTCCCCAACACATGCCGGCAATTCCAGAAAATTTTGCAAAAGAAGATGCTTTCATCGAGGCGCACCTTGCGGAGCGCGTGACCGACGTGGCTCTGTTGCTGAGCCGCGACAAGGCGCTGGACAGCGCATATATTTTGCGGCAGATAGAGGGTCGGCAGCGGTTGGTGGGCAAAGTGCCGTCGTGGACGGCAGTGAAAGGACTGCTCTTCCCGCCGCGCCTGTCATTAGAGCAGTGCTCAGGAGAATTTACCGCGCGGTATAAGGCTACCGTAGTGAGGAACGCGGTGCCGGGATGCGGCGCAATGGCCGATTTGACCGGGGGCTTTGGCGTGGACTTTTCTTTCCTTTCGCCCCTATTCGGCAAGGCCTATTACGTGGAAAGGCAAAGCGTGCTTTGCGCGGCGGCGCGGCACAATTTCCCGCTCTTAGGATTAAAAAATGCTGAAATCATCGAAGCCGACGGATTGGAATTTCTCAAAGACCTCAAAGAACCGCTCGACTTTATCTTCTTAGACCCGGCGCGGCGCGACGAAGCAGGCGCCAAGACCGTGCTTATCGAAGACTGCACGCCAAACGTGGCGCAGGAACAGAACACGATTTTGTCCAAGGCCAGCCTCGCATTAGTAAAACTATCTCCGATGCTCGACCTCACCCGCGCGCTCCACACTTTAAGTCATGTTCGCGAAGTGCACGTCGTGTCAGAAAACAGAGAGTGCAAAGAGCTTTTGCTTCTGCTCGATGTAGCGCACACGGGCGAACCGCGCATCGTTTGCGCCGATGAAAACGGCGTTTTCTCCTTCCTGCATTCCGAAGAAACTGCCGCAACGCCCCTTTATGCCGATGCTCCCGAGACTTATCTTTACGAACCGAACGCCGCCATCATGAAAGCCGGCGCGTTCAAACTTGCCGCCACGTGCTTCGCCCTGAAAAAACTGCATCCCAACAGTCATTTATACACCTCGGAGCAATTCGTAGAAAATTTCCCGGGGCGCGCGTTCCGCGTGCTGCGCCAAAGCGGTTGCGGCAAACGCGAATTGAAAAAATTAGTGGCAGCCACTTCGAAGGCCAACCTCACCGTGCGCAACTTTCCCGAAACAGTGGCTAACCTGCGCCGCCGCATCGGTCTGCGCGAGGGCGGCAATGAATATTGGTTTGCCACCACCAACGCCAAAGGCGAGCATCTCATGATTTGTTGCGAAAGGGCTTGATCCTCTCTTATATATCCTCCATTATATATACGCAAATTTTTACCCCGAAAAACCATTCAGCCTTTCAGCTTATTCTTTGTTTGTCTGATTTTTAGTGGTTTATGGCTGAAAGGTTTGGGACGCAAACCTTTCAGTACCCTTCATGTTTATCCCGGCCCTGTATAATGCCTTTCCCGCTGCCTTTTTGCTCCCGCCTCTCCGCCCGAAACGCCCAATTTCGAGGCGGATAATTTTTGCTATGCCCGTGATATTTTTTACTAATCCCTTGAAAGTTTTCACTATCCGCGCGGAAAAAGTTTGTTACAAACTTGCTAATATGCGTTACAAACTTTCTAATGCGCGTTACAAAGTTTCTAATATGCGTTACAAAGTTTGTAACAAAAACTTTCTTATATGAAAGGAAAAAATGTATTGCTGGAAATAAAAAATATCTTGGAGAAAAGAAACACTTTAACCGAGATGCGCCGCGCGGGCGCGTAAGGAAAGTGTGGGTTGCGCCGAGGCCTGTGCGCTTGGCTTGCCAAAAAATTATTACTTTTGCGGTAGGCAAAACTGTAGGCCTCAAAAAAAATTGGCTCTGCCCTGTAACTTTTCACCCGTTCGCCCGTCTTTCAAATAGAGAGCAATGAAAGAAATAGACTTCCGCCACGACCTTTTACCCCTGAAAGACAAAATCTTTCGTATTGCCCTCCGCATTACGCTCCGAGCCGATGAGGCCGAGGACATCACGGAGGAAACGCTGGTGCGGGCGTGGGAAAAGCGCGGCGAACTCGCGCAAGTCAATTCTCTCGAAGCTTATTGCCTCACGGCGGCACGCAACCTCGCGCTCGACACGATAGCAAAAAAAGAGCATCAGAATCTCTCGCTCGACGAAGATGCTTTCGACCGCCCCGATGCCAGTCGCTCGCCGCAAGAAGAATTGGAGCACAGCGAAAAGCTGGCGAGCGTGCGGCAAATAATCAATTCCCTGCCCGAAAAGCAACGCACCGTGGTGCAACTTCGCGACATTGAGGGACTCTCTTATTCTGAAATCGCGGCTGTCACTGGCTGGACCGAGGAAGTAGTAAAAGTCACCTTGCATCGGGCCAGGAAATTTATCAAACTCGAATACTTAAAATTAGAGCATCATGGACTATAAATATATCGAACAACTTTTGGAACGCTACTGGGAGGCGGCCACCACGGCAGAGGAGGAGCGCATTTTGCGCGCTTTCTTCGCTCAGGACATCTTGCCGGCACATCTTGCCCGGTACAAAGAGTTGTTCGCCTATCAGTCGGAAGCCGCCGGCGAGGCCCTCGGCGCAGAGTTTGACGAGCGCGTGCTTGCCCGCATCGGTGAACCGGCGGCGCAGCCGCAACCCCTTGTTCCGCGCCGCCGCAGCAGTAGCCATCGTTTGCCTGCTCGGAACAGCCGCGCAGCATTCGTTTGAAACGCACGACGCAGACAATGCGCCCGCCGCCTCGCAGCAGACCTATCAGGCGCAGCAGGAAAGCCTTTCCGGCGATGCCGAGCGAGCCGGCTTCTATAAGGAAGCAGGCCCTAAAACGGCTGCGGCAGACTCCTTGCGCAAGCAGGCTGCTGAATAGTCCCCTGTTTATTAGATTAGAAAAAAAGGAAAACTGACTTTATATGTTTGCCGAAACGCGGCAACAGCGGTAAAACAACATTTGCACTTTTAAAACACAGCCTTTATCCAGCGGGATAAACAAAATAAAATCGTCAAGCCTCGCAGACTTGACGATTTTATTTTTGTTGTATAGTAGGATTCATGGAATAAGCGCAGGCTGAGAAACATAGAGGGGAAATGGGTAGATATAGAAAACGAGTAAGCAAGGTTTTTATGGCGTTTTGTTAAATACGCTACCCTGTTTACTCGTTTTTTTTGATAATATATAGTACTCGCCTATAAAGCTCTTAGCTCAGGAACGCCAGCAGCACCACTTGCGCCACAAGGATGCGCAGGAACATGGCCAAGGGATATACGGTGGAGTAACCCACGGCAGGCGCATCGTTGCCGGCCGTCTGGTTGGCGAATGCCAAGGCGGGAGGGTCGGTGTTAGAACCTGCAATCAAGCCCATGAGCGTAAAGTAGTTCAGCTTCAAAACCTTGCGTGCCACAACGCCCATAATCAGAATGGGGATAATGGTGATGAGGAAGCCCGTCCACACGTAGGTCAAACCGCCTGCCATAATCGTTTCCCAGAAATGTGCGCCGGCCTGTATGCCCACGCTCGAGAGGAAGAGCAGCAAGCCCACTTCGCGCAGCATGAGGTTGGCGGAGGTGGAGGTGTAGGTGTTGATTTTGTAGCGGTAGCCGAATGCGCCGATGAGGATAGCCACGACGAGCGGACCGCCGGCGAGACCGAGCTTCATGCCCATGCCCAAGGGGATCTGTCCCACGAGGATACCCAGCATGATGCCGAAGAAGATGGCGCCCACGTTGGGGTGGTCGAGGCGTTTCACGCTGCTGCCGATGGCGCGCTTCACGGCTTCCACGTTCTCTTCCGTACCCGTCACGAGAATGCGGTCGCCCACCTGCAGGCGCAGGTTGCGGTCGGCGAAGAGATCCATGCCGTTACGCGTCACGCGGGTTACGTTCACGCCGTAAATCGTGCTGAAATGAATTTGGCCGAAGGTCTTGCCGTTGATTTCCGGTTTGGTGATGACGAGGCGGTGAGAAACGTACTTCTGCTTCTTGTCGATGTCGTCCTTCCACGTCTTGCCCTCGATGTTTTCACCAATCAGCACGGAGATAGGCTCTGCTTCGTCCTCAGCGCAAACGAGGTGGATTTCCATGCCGATTTCAAGCTTCGTTTCGCCGTTGGGGATAGACATCACGCCGTCCTTGATGCAGCGCACCACGACGAACTGGCGGTTGAGGAAGTTGTGCAGGTCTTGCAGCGTGCGTCCTGCCACGGCGGCGTTCGTCACGCGGAGCACGAGGTGCTTAGGCTTCCTGCTCCTTGCGGATTTGCTCCTGCTCCTTTTCCAGTTTGATGTTGCAGAGATAGCGCACGAGGATAGTGGCGAGAATGATGCCCACAACGCCGAGGGGATAAGCGCAGGCATAGCTCGAAGCGAGGTCGGGCACTGCGCCGCCTGCGCCCCAGTCGAAGCCGGACTTGCTCGTGAAGTCGGCCACAACCGTGTTGGCTGCGCCGAGACCGGGCGTGTTGGTAATTGCGCCGTACATGGTGCCCACCATCATCGCGAGGTTGTAGTTCGACGTGTCGAACACGAGGAAGTACAGACCCAGCATCACTGCCACGTTGAGCAGCACGATGCCCACGGTGATGAGGTTCATGCCAACGCCGCCCTTCTTGAACGTGGCGAAAAAGCCCGGACCTACCTGCAGGCCGATGCAATAAACAAAGAGAATCAAGCCCAATTCTTTTACGAAGTCGATCGTAGCTTTCTGCTCGGCGTGGTCGATGCCGCCGAAGTAGTTGAACAGATGTCCCGCCACGATACCCATAAACAGGACGAACGTTACGCCGAGGGCAACGCCGCCGAACTTGATTTTCCCCAATTTCACGCCCAGGCTGATTACGATGGCATAAAGCACAACAAGGTGGGCGATGGAACCGGGGTTCGTCAGGATATTAATGAACCATTCCATAAATATAAAAAATTGATTGATATAGCTTTTTCAAACGGACCTATTGCCGTACGTGCTGCAAAATTAGAGATTTTTTAATAGATGGCAAAAGCAAAAAGGGGTCTCTAAGGGCAGATAGTGCATTTAAGGCGGTTTTGCTTTGACAATTTGCGGCATTTTTTGTTACTTTGCAGAAATTAGGAGCCATCTTAATGCGCTCGTCTACTAATTAGCGTAACTTATTATGAAGAAGCAACTTGTTTTTCTCGTTTTATCCTTTTGCGCGCTGTTTGCATTTGCGCAGCAAAATCAGGAAACGCGGCGCACCAAGAGCGTCCTGCTCTTTCCCGAGTTTCGTGAAGGAAAGGTCGTGCAGTCATTTGGCAGGTTTGTGACGGCAAAAGTTAATATCACGCTGACCGAAGGCAAACTCTGCGACATTCAGGACGGCAAGGTGCGCGAGATTGACGTTACGCGCATTTTCAGCGTAGAGTTTCCCGATGCCAAGTTCATGAAAGTGCCGGGCGGCATGATGGGGAAGGTCGTAGGGCAAGACGGCTATAACTATCTGCTCAAAGTCACGCTGATAGATAAGGATCGGGTGCGCCGCGAAACGGCCGACGGGCTTGAGCAGAAAGCGTTTTTCGTAGAAGGCGCAATGCTCGACCTCGAACGCGAAGGGCAGTCGGCCAACGAAGGCTATCCTTTGATTGACAAATACTATTTCAACATTCAAGGCACGGTTATCCCCGCCAACGAAAGCGCGTTTAAGAAGCACGTGGTGCCCGAGCGCAAAAAAGAGTTCAAGAAACTGATGAACGAGCATTATTGGAGCTGGCGCGATGAGGATTCGCTCCAAAAGCTCTTCCAGTTTTTGAAGAAATAGGACAATATATAAAAAGGAGATTATGCCAGAAATACTAAGAATATTCGGATTGAGATTTTTCTTTTTCTCCCGCGAATACGAACCGATACACGTCCATGTGGAAAGTGCAGACGGCAAGGCAAAATTTAATATCCTTCCCGACAGCATTGTGCTGGTCTATAATAAAGGCATGAAGCAAAAGGATGTACGATGTGCCGAGATGGTTCTTGAAGAAAATAAGGAACTGGCAATTTCTAAATGGCGGGAGTATTTTGGAAGCTCAATGACAGAAGAAGAGGAGGAATGATTATGAAACTGACAAAAATTTGGTTTGCTGACAACCGCATTTATGGTTTGACCGATCAGGGCAACACTGTATGGCAGTCCCTCTTGTGGTATAAGCGTTTGCTTAATGCCACAGAGGAGCAGCGCAATGATTTTAAGATGGACGATGAAGGCATCCATTGGTATGCGCTTGATGAAGACGTTTCGTTTGAGAGTTTTGGATATGAAAATCCAGAACCGCAAGGAATATCTTTGGTTTTTCTTTCTCACCCCGAATTGAATGCATCGGCGGTTGCTCGGCGTGTAAGCATCAGTCAAAATTTGATGACACAATATATAAATGGTACAAAGAAACCATCAAAGGAGCGCGAGAGAATGATACTTGATGAGATCAAGGCCATTGGTCATGAACTTGCAAGCATCGCGCAATAAGGTTTGTGCACTTGCTATTTTGCTGTATCCGCCTCGTTTTACCCCTGCTCAACTTAGGCTTAACACACAATATTATATATACACTTTTCCCAACCCTTTTATGAAATACTTTTTCTCCTCCGTAATGCTGGCTGTGCTGTTCCTGCTGGCTGGCGGTCTCACCGCTGCCGCGCAGAACGAATCCCCCACGCTTTACGGCTACCTGTATTATCGCGCCCGTGCCCGACTACGCTTTTTATTCCATCCCTGCCGACGGCAGCACTTCCGCACTCACGCGGCAGGGCACGGCGAGCGGCACGTTTCAGGAACTTTCCAACAGCGGCGTTTATGCCAAAGGCAAATATTACGGCGTGGATATCGTGGGCGGTTACCTTAGCTACACCACGACTTGGCGCGTCTACGATCCCGAGACTTGGAAGCTCGAGCGCAGTGTCGAAGTTGGAAAGAAATTAGAAGAAACCGTGTCGGCAGACCTTACTTACGACCCGATAGAGGATAAAATCTACGCCGTTACGCGCCCCTTCGGCAACACTGAGAAAGGTTGGCTGGCGACGGTAGACCCCGAGACGGGACAATTCACCCGCCTTTGCGAAACGCATTATCTCTGCGCCGTGGCAGCCGATGCCACCGGACAACTTTGGGGTATTGACGCCAAGGGCAATCTGTGCAAGACGCAAAAGGACGGCTCTTACCAAGTGATCGGTGCAACAGGCTTTGTGCCCAACGACCTGCCGCAATCGGGCACGATTGACTTCCGCACGGGCAAGTTCTACTGGGCTTTCAAAGGTTTCACCGCAGCCGACACATGGAAAGAGGACAGTTACAGCTACATCTTTGAGGTAGACCTCGCTACCGGCAAGGCCACGCCCGTCGTCACCTTTACCCGTCAGGAGCAACTTACGGCCCTGGCAATCATCAATGCGCATCCCTCCGCCCCCGACCAATTGTCCGACCTCACGTTTGCCCCCTCCGCCCCCGGTTCTATGAAGGGCCGCGTGGCTTTCACCGTTCCCTCGCGTACCTATGGCGGCACGCCGCTCACGGGTACGGTGCAAATCAGCATCAGCGTGGACGGCAATGAACCCATAGCCGCGACAGCGCAGGCTGGCACGCAGTTTGAGACGGAAGTCGATGCCGACGCTGGCAACCACACCGTCATCGTCATCCTCGAGCAGGGCGGATATGAAAGCGTGAAGAACAAGGCGACGGCCTACTTCGGTTACGACGCTCCCGCCCCCGTTACAGGGCTCACGCTGTCGGTCGACGAGAGCCGCGCCACGGCAACGCTGACGTGGACACCGCCTACGAAGGGCGAAAACGGCGGTTTCATCGATACGGAAAACATCACCTACGACATCGTGCGCCTGCCTTCGGGCGCGGTGGCTGCCTCGGGGCTTAGCCCGCGTGCCACGTTCGTGGAAACGGTGCCCGACGAAATGGAAAATATCCGCTACTCCGTCACCGTCAATAGCGGCGGGCAGAAGAGCAAGGCGGCTTACTCCAACTACGCCACCGTGGGCACGCCCTGCCATATTCCTTACATTGAAACTTTCGATACGCAGCACGCCTTTGATGCCTATACGGTAATCGACGCCAACGCGGACTGCACTGGCGATGACTTTTATCAGCCCCGCTGGAAGTTCGACACGCAGTATTATTGCGCATTCTATTATACTAATATATATGGTGCCGCCGACGACTGGCTCATCACGCCCGCGCTGGCCTTCGATGCCAATAAAGTGTACCGCCTCACGTTCCAGGCCTATGGCTATTACGGCTACGACAACAACCTCGCCGTGACCATCGGCCCGGCTGTTGAAATCAATGTGGACTTCGTGCCCGCGCCGGGCGATGCCTACATCGGTTTCCATGTCACAACGGCTGCCGGCGAGCACACCTCGATCGACAACCTTTATATCCGCGAACTTTCCTCGGCTTCCGTTCCGGCAATGGTGGAGCAGCTCGCGGCCGAAAAGGTTTCCGACTCCTCCGTCCGCCTTTCCTTTACCACGCCTTCGCTTACCGCTATGGGCACGCCCCTTGCCGCGCCCCTCGAAGCGCGTATCTACAAGAGCGGCAGCGCAGAGCCGGCAGGCGTTGTCAAGAACTTAGGCACGGCAGCGCAGGTAGAGTGGACCGACACGCAGGCTGCAATGGCAGTGAATACCTACGAAGTGGCTGTTGCCAATGGCGACGGCGAGAGCATCCGCGCCATCGTGGCGTGTGACCTCTCTATCGGCGTGCCCCAACCGGCTTCCGACTTGCAGGCTGTGCGCAATGCCAACGGCGGCGTGCAACTCACGTGGCAGGCTTCGCCCTCCGGTACCGACAGTGAGGGACGCTATGTGAACTCCGACGATGTGCGCTATCGCGTGATCCGTATCACCGACGACGCTTTCACCGTAATCGCCCCGGGCGTAAAGGGCACGGCCTTTACAGACGCTACGCCGGAGGCCGAACTCAACGGCACGCAAGGCATCGTGCGCTATATGCTCACGCCCTTCACGCAGACTGGCGAAGCCGCTTCGGCTTACTCGGGCACGGTCATCGTAGGTACTGACTACGCTCTGCCTTTTGCCGAAACTTGGCTCAACCAGCAGACAGCCACCAACCCTTGGCGCAACGATTGCACCTATTCCACCTGGACGGTAGTAGGCACAGGCTACGACCCCTTTACCATCGGGCAAGACGGTCCCGGCTTGATCACGTTCTCTGGCGATGAGGTGTACAACCGCGAGGGCGAGGGCGTATTCATTTCCCCGCGCATCGACTTCTCAGAAACGGTTGCCCCGCAGCTTTCCTTCTATCTTTTCCATTCTGATGTATATGCCGACGACACGTACATGCGCATCGGCTACGAAACGTCCGATGGCCAGCGCACGTTTATCCCCACCACCTTCAGCCCGAAGGGCGCGGGCGGCTGGACGAAGCACACCGTCGACCTCTCCGCGCTGCAAGGATTGCGCGGTGTCTCTATCTTGATTTACGGCCATATACGCCAAGTTGCCAACAACAATATCCACGTAGACAACCTCACCATTTTGGGTACGGCAGCCACATGTGAAGCCGTGATGGAAAGCCTTGAGGGACATACGGTTGCAGAAGCAGGTTTCGACTACACCTATACGGCAAGGGTGAAGAATGCAGGCACGGCCGACTTCGGCCAAGCTACCGTAGAACTCTACGAAGGCGAAAAACTCATTGACTCGTCAGTCATAAAACCATTTGCCGCAGGCGAAACCAAATTAGTGAAGTTCGTCTTCACGCCCGCCGACGAGATGGCCGGCCAAAGCGTCACGCTCACCGCCCGCGTCTTTGCCAACGGCGACCAAATGTCTTCAAACAACGCCGCCTCGCGCCTCGTCAGCATCGAAGCGCCCAACCTGCCGCGTCCTTCCAGCCTCACGGGCATCAGCACCTCTGAAAAAGTGGAACTTTCGTGGACAAAGGCCGATGCCTCCGACGTTGCGGCCTACGTGGTAGAAGGAGCGGAGGATTATCCCGATTTCTCAATCAGTGACTTCGGTCTCTGGACGCTTTTCGACGGCGACGAGGTGGAGCCGTTTAAGTTTGGCAACGCCACCGACGGCACTTTCTCATGGCCCAACGACGATGTGCCGCAGGCATTCATGGCTTTCAACCCCTCCAAGGTTTCTGCCACCGTGCCCCTCACCACCTACGAGGGCGACCATTGCTTCATCTCGTGGGCTGCCTATAACGCGCCCAACGACGACTGGCTCATCTCGCCCTGCCTCTCCGGCAACCGCCAGACGGTGTCGTTCTTCGCGCAAAGCGTCACCTCCGAAGCAGAGCCTTATCAGTTCCTCTATTCCACTACGGGCAATGCCCCTGAAGATTTCCGCCTCGTCGCTGCACTCGAAGCCGCCGATACGTGGACGGAACAGCGTTTTGCCCTGCCCGAAGATGCCCGCTATTTCGCCCTGCGTTATGTGGGACTGAACAAGACGGGCTTGATGCTCGATAATATTTCCTACGAGGGTTGCCTCGTGAAGCGCTCGCCCGATGGCTTCAACGTATATCGCGACGGCGTGCGGCTCAACGATGCGCCCGTCGAGGGATATGGCTATACCGACACGGCAGAAGAGGGCACCCGCCACGTTTACACCGTCACCGCCGTTTATGGCAGCCGCGAGTCTCAGTCCTCGCCTGCCTTCTCCATTGTGGTGAACAGCATCAGCAACCTCAATGCTGCACCTGCTGCCTTGGCCATCCGCAGCGCATGCGGCGGCATCGTCATTGCCGACGCCCCTGCCGGCGTTCCCGTCACGGTGTACGCAGCCGACGGTCGCGCTGCCGCCACAGCCATCACCGACGGTCGCGTCGCCCAGTTCTTGCCCCTCCCCGCCGGCATCTACGTAGTGCGTGCCGGCAGCCAAACGGCGAAAGCCTTGGTGCGGTAAGGATTTAGGCAAACGCTTCGAATTATCATTTTAACGCGCGTGCGGATGTGTCAAACCGATACATCCGCACGCGCATATTTGTATGTTCTTGCTGTCTGCTTTTCGGAAGACGATAAGACACTGTTCCTCTTTTGGTTAATCGTCTTTTGTTTGTTTTTTCAACATCTGATTGCATTTTTATCGTTGTTTTCAGGTGCTATATGCAGTAACCATAACCATTGTCTGCTATAATCTTTGGCATTATCTGCCTATCCCGTGCCCATTTTCTCCAAGTTATTTTTCATTTCCAGCAAGATATTTTTCCCTTTCTCCTTGATATTTTTCACCATCCTATAAGAAAAAGTTTGTTACAAAGTTTGTAACACGTATTACAAACTTTGTAACATGTATTAGAAACTTTGTAACGCATATTACAAACTTTGTAACAAAAACTATCTTATAGGATAGTAAAAAACATCTTGCTGAAAATAAAAAATATCTCGGAGACAGTAAAAACTATCCCCGAGATAATGGAGCGGTCGCGGCAGATGATGGTGACTGCTGTGCGTATAAAAATCGGCGCATTGCACAAGTTCTGTGCAATGCGCCGATGCGTTTTATGTTCAAAGGGTTTTACCGCCAAAGGCGGGCGTTCTTGATTGCGCCCAAGGTAAGCAGGAGGAAGCAGGCGCGCCAGCCTGCGCTCAGGTCAAAGGGGCAGAGCGTTCCGAAAAGGAACAGCTGGGCGTAAGTGATGCTTACGGCCTCGGCTGCCGTGCAGGAGTTGCCGAGCAGGCGGCTGTAAAAGTTGGCGAGGCGGCGGAAGGCAGTAGTTTCCGCAAGGCGGTCGGTAAGGTTGAGGTTGAGACTGACGTTAAGCTCGAGGAGATTTTCTTTCTTTGCCATATCCGTAAAAGTTTTAAGGTTTTCGTTTGAGGTTTACGGGTGCAAAGTAAGAGCTATTTTGTGTCAGTTAATGTCACTTGCCAACTTTTTGTGTTAAATCTTCGACCTTTCCGCGCAGATATTCCACAAAATCGGGACTGTCTACTATTTCGATGTCGTCGATCAACCCCATTACGAAGCGTCCGATGCCTTTGTAACTGCACACTTCCGTTTTTAGCAGGAAGCGTCCGTCGTCCTGCTTTTTAAGCATTGCGGAAGCACCGGGATATTCCTCTACGAGCAGGCTCATGGAAAGCTGTCCCAAGATGAGGGTCACGGGGAAACGCTCTTCGCCCGAGAAGTGGAAGAGGTCGGTAAAGAACTCTGCGTGCTCGCTTTTGTGGCTCCACGTAGCAACGCACTTCACTGTTTTCCGAAACAAAGAGATAGGGTTCTACGATGCGGTCGGAAGTTTGTGCGCTGTTGGGCGAGGCGTAATCGCGCAGCACCACCATGCGCTCCGTCTTGACGGCGTCGAAGAGGGCGGCGAGGTTTTGCGCTATGTGTTCGTCTACGCCGTGCTTGCAGAGCACTTTATAGTCGTAAAGTGAAGAGAGTTTCTCGCGCAGGTGGCGCACCTGCGGAGAATTGTCGTAGACGGAATTAAGTACTTGGTTGATGGTCATCGCCTCGTCTTCGGTGAAATGAATGAGCGAGGTGATTTGCTTGAAGAAGGGCGACTCGGGGTCGATGTGGTAGCGCGGACCTTCTTTCACCACGATAAACCCCATCTGCTTGAACGAATCGATATAGCGATAGATGGAGCGGCGGCTCATTGAGAGCTGGCGGCTCACGTCGTCCACGGTGAGGTTGCGGTTTTGGGTCAGCATAAGCAGCAGCCGCAGCTGCCTGTCAAATTTGTCAAGTTCCATTGTGTTTGGTTAGGGGAAAAAATAAAAACCAATCCTTTATCGGCGCAAAGTTATAATAAAAAGGGCAGACAGTTTGTTAAAGAGGCGATTTTCCTATAAAAAACGACTAAAAAATGCCGCTTTGCTGATAAAAATGCCAACTTTTCGGATATTCTTTGCTTACTTTGCAATGTTTCTTATTAGGGAAACGAACGTTTTTAGTAAACAAGTAAACGAGTATACAAGTAAACAAGACAGAGATGTGTTGCTCATTATATTTTACATGAGATACTTGTCTCGTCTACTCGTTTACTTGTAAACTCGTCTACTAATAAATGAACTTGTTATGAACAGATATGTTTTGAATTTAGGCAAAACGCTGGCGCTTGCCGCATGGCTTTGCGCGGTTTCTATCGTGCCCGTAGCAGCACAGACTTATGAAACGCTTTGGAAAGACGTGCAGGCAGCGCAGCAGAGAGACCTGCCGAAAACTGTCTTGACTGCCGTGCGCCATATCTATGATAAAGCGCAAACGGACGGTAACCGTGTGGAGCAGATGAAGGCGATGCTCGTGCTGGTACAACAAGGGTGGACCCTTTCGCCCGACACGGCGCGGGTGTTCATCAAAGAGTTTGAGGCGATGCCCGATACGCCCGACAGCGTTGCCGATGGCGCCCTGCGCCACGCCTTGCTCGGTTCGGCCTACACGTGGATTTCGGCAGGCAGGAGCGACACCGCCGCCGTTTCCGCCGCCCGGCGGCATGTACGCCGGGCGTTGCAGCCGATGGAAACCCTGCGCCGCGCCAGTGCCAAGGACTATCTGCCTCTCTTTGCGGAAGGAAAAGACAGCCGGTTGTTTGGCGATGACGTGCTGAGCGTCGTGCTGCGCAGCGTATGCGCCGCCAACCTTTTGCCGCGCGAGGAATGTGCCGCAGCCTACGGGCAAGCCATTGCAGGCTACCTTGCCGACGGCAACCGCGCCGCCGCCCTCTTGCTGCGCCTCGATAGTCTGGATGCCGTATCGGCAGACAATTATAATAATATAGAGGTTTTGCGCCGCATGGTTGAGGAATATGCCGATTTGCCGCAGGCAGTTTATGCTTCCATCGCCCTTTGCCGTGCCTATCAGGCTGCCGATATTCCCCAAGCCGACAGCCTTGCCAATGCTGCGGCGCGCGCGGCGTTGGCACGCTATGGCAAGACCGACGGCGCGGCTTGGTTGCGCAATTTCCTAAAATCGCAGGAACAGCCAAAGGCTGAAATTGCCGATTTGCCCACTCTCTGCCTGCCGGGGCGCGCCTACACCGTAGCCGTCAAGGCACGAAACTTGAAGAAAGCGGGACTGCGCTTTCTGCCTTTGGGACTGACCGCCTACGATTACGAGACGGGAGAGTGGACGGCGGTCCTGGCGGTGACGAAGACACTCCGTGCCATGCCGCCATATGCCGAGCAGACCGACAGTATGGCGTTCTGCCTGAACGCGCCCGGGCTTTACCTTTGCGAACTCCTGGCGGACGGGCGTTGCCTTTCGCGCGAGGTAGTGCGCGTCTCGGGCGTGCGTGCCTTGCGTTTGGCCGTTTCAAGCAAGGAGACACGCGTGGTTTTGGTAGACGGCGCAACGGGCAAGCCCCTTAAAGGCGGAGCGGTCAAAGCCTACTGCACCAACACGCGCAGCGAACAGGCAGCCTATCAATGCGACAGCACTGGGCAAGTGCTGCTGCCGCGCGGCAATTACAGCCTGCGCTACTTCGCTTCGCACGGAAAAGATGCCTTTGCGCCGGCATTCAATGTGCCTTCTGGGTTCTTCTATGATGGCAATGCCGATGACCGCTTGCGGCAGTCGTGGCAAATCTTCACCGACCGCAGCATCTACCGCCCTGGGCAGGCAGTGCGTTTCGGCGGTATCTGCTTCACGCGCCAGGGCGATGCTTTTCAAACGATGCCAAACTGCCCGCTGACTGTCCGTCTTTACGACACCAACCATCGCCAATTGGCAGAAACTCAACTGCTGACCGATGCCTTTGGCACGGTGAGCGGCAGTTTCGACCTCCCTTCCGTTGTACTGCCCGGTTTGTTCAGCATCGAGGCGAAAGCCACGGAGGGCAACGGTTCTGCCTATTGCTCCATTCGCGTGGAAGAGTACAAACGCCCTGCTTTCACCGTAACCATTGACCAGCCCGCTGCAGCCTATGCGCCCGGCGACACGCTGCACATCACAGGCGCGGCACGCACTTACACGGGACTGCCCGTGAGCGATGCTGAGGTGGCGTGGCGGCTCTCGGCACGCACCTACTGGCGTGCCACCAATGCGGACAATACGCCCCAAGAAGGACAATGCACCACCGACTCGGCGGGCCGTTTTTCTGTAAATATCGTTGTGCCGTCGTTGCCAAGCAGGAAGGCGATGCCATACAATTTATATATATATGAGTTGGCGTGCGACGTGACGGCCGAGGGCGGAGAGACCAATTCTACTTCCTTATCGCTGCGCACCGCCAGCCGCCGCTCGTGGCTCTCTGCCGAGTGGCCGCAGACGATTTGCAAAGAAATGCCGGGCACGGTGCTCGTGCGGCGCACGAATGCCGCCGGTGCAGAACTTGGAGGCGAGGGAATGTATCGCATCTTAAAAGACGGAACTACCGTCTTTAAGGGCAGATTTACCGCCGGCGAGCCGTTCAGCACGGCGGAGTTGGCAGGATTGCCTTCCGGCGCGTATGCCGCCGCCTTCGCCGTGGGTGAGGATACCGACACCGTGCGCTTCACGATTTTCTCCGAGCAAGATGTGCGCACGCCGGCTCCCGACCGGCCTTTGTGGCACTATGTGCGCCCCTCCGCCGCCCGCGACAGTGCGCTGGTGCTCGTAGGTTCGCCGTGCGGCGATGCCACCCTCTTTTACGACGTGTTCGGCAACGGCCGACTCGTGGAAAGCCGCCGCATCGCCCTCAATGACACCCTCTTCCGCCTCGAATTGGCATATAAGCCGGAATGGGGCGAAAGCGGCAAGGCGTGGTTTGCGCTCATGCGCGACGGCGAGTTGCATTCGTTCTGCGTTGACCTGCTGAAACCCGCGCCCGACAAGAGCCTGCGCTTGCAGTGGACAACCTTCCGCTCTACCCTCACGCCCGGCAAGGAGGAGCACACCCCGACGGCCGCCCCGCCGATGCCTCGCTCATGGCCACGCTCTACGACGCCTCGCTCGATGCTTTCGGCGCAATGGGTTGGTCGCTCACGGGCACGGACTTCCACCGCGCCACGGTCTATAACTTCTGGAGCGGCGGCGAACAACCTGCGGCGTTGCTTGCTGGTTGCGTTTCTTATAAATCAGAAAAGGAAAAACAACTGGAATTTACACATTGGCGCGATGAATTGGGTATTTTCTCTACGGCATACTATCCCAACTTCCGCCATTACCGTGCCCCGGTGGCAGGTATGGGTTTCCCCGCCGCCGCTCCAAGTAAAGAAAAACTGATGCTTAAAGACGCGGTTGCTTCAATGGATATGGCGGATAAACTCGTTGCAACCGATGAAAGCGCGGAATATGATGGGGTAAGCGCAGAAGCAACCGCTGCCGCCGAAGGCCAAGTGCGCAAGAACTTTACAGAAACTGCCTACTTTCAGCCGCAGCTCCGCACCGACAGTCTTGGGCACGTGGACCTCGTGTTCACGCTTCCCGAATCGCTCACCAGTTGGCGGCTCAAACTGCTGGCGCATACGCAGGCCGTGGACTACGGGCTTTTGGATACGACCGTCGTGGCTCGCAAAGAGTTTATGCTGCAGGCGCACATGCCGCGCTTCCTCCGTGATGCCGCCACGATGCGCCCGCTCGCCGAGAGCAGGCAATCGATAAAAGTCGGGGCTAATGCTGCCGCCGCACTTACTTTCGCCTGCGACGTGCCGGCGCAGGTGCAAGCCGTTTTGTGCCGATTTGCCGCAGCAACCGATGGCTATGCCGACGGCGAAGAGCACGTGCTTCCTGTCTTGGCTGATTTGACAGAAGTGCGCCGCACCCTGCCTTTCTCTTTCACGCAGAGCGGTGCGCATATCCTGCGCCTCGACACGCTTTTTAAGGAGAAGAAAGCAGAAAACCGCCGTTTCATCGTAGAAATGTGCAGCAATCCTACGTGGTATGCCGTGAGCGCCCTGCCTGCGCTTTCGCGTTTGGAAAGCACGGACGCCTTCTCGCTGGCAGCCCGCTACTACGCCCTTGCTTTGGGCAGGCACGTTGCCAACGCCCTGCCTGCCGTGCGCCAATATGCCGCCGACCTGAATGCGGGCACAGAGCACGAAACGCCTTTGAGCAATGCCTTTGCCGAGGTGGCAGACGAAACGCCGTGGTTGCGCGAGGCTGAGGCAGAGCGACGGCGGACAAGCGAATTGCAGTTGCTCTTCGACTCCACAGCCTACGTTCTGCGTGCCCAGTCGGCTCTCGATAAACTCGCCGCTCTGCAAAATGCCGACGGTTCTTGGAGTTGGTATCCCAAAATGCCGGGCAACGATTACATCACTGCGCAGAACGTGCTGCTGCTTTCGCGTCTGCAAAATCTTGCCGGCGAGCAAACCGCCGCACCCATGGCGGCGCGCGGCTTTGCTTTCTTGAAAAAATCTTTGGCAAATGCCGTGAAAGAAATGAAGGAATACGAGGGCGTATCGCATACGCCCGCAAATCACGCCGTGCCTTCTCGTTTATGGCTTACGGTGGTTTATCTCTATGCCGTACGCGGCGAAAAACTCGATGAAAACGCGCAGTTTGTGCTTGAACGCTGTGCGGAACAGGCTGGAAGTAGCGACCTTTACGCCAAATCGCTCATGGCACTTGCCCTGGATTTTGACGGACAAAAAGAAAAGGCTTCCGCGCTGCTCGAAAGTCTTGCAGAATATACCGTAGGCAACGCCGCTATCGGGCGTTTCTTCGACTCCGCCCGTGCTCCGATGTTTGCCTCTTCTTATCGCATACCCACGCAAACCATTGCCATCGAAGCCCTTTCTACAGTCCCCGAATACGCTGTGCTGGTGGACGAAATGCGACTTTGGTTGATGCAGAGCAAGCGTACGCAGATGTGGGACACTTCCATCGCTACGGCCGATGCGCTCTATTGCCTCCTGGCCGCACCTTCGGTCAAGGCAGACGTAGCAAAGGTGATGGAACTAGAGGATAACGCGCCGCTCTCTTACACATTGAAAGCCGGGCGTACCGTGCTTGCCGATAGCGGCAGCAAGCATGGGGACACAAACGCTACAATCGGTTATGTGCGCGAAACATATACCGACCCCATTGCTTCTAAAAGTAGCGTTTTAATCGTACAAAAGCCTTCGGAAGGACTTTCTTGGGGCAGCGTGACCGCCATTTCCACAATGCCGCAGAATGAAACCGTGCCCACGGGTATCGACCTGCGCGTTACGCGCCGCTTTGAAGTATGGCGAGATGGCGCTTGGCAATCCATGGAAACGGGCGGCGTGTCTGCAAAAGTGGGCGACCGCGTGCGTCAGGTGGCGACTGTAACGTCTGCCCGCGATTTCGACTTCGTGTCACTGCGCCTGCCGCGTCCCGCCTGCTTTGCCCCGCGCCGTGCCCTCTCTGGCGCAGATTGGAGCGACGGGCATTGCTATTACCGCGCCGTGCACGATGCCTCCACCGAATTTTTCTTTGAAAAGATGCCGCGCGGCACGCTCACCGTCACCGAAGAAGGATTTATTGACCGCGCCGGCACTTACAAGGCAGGTTGCGCCGCCGTCTCCTGCGTCTATGCTCCCGAATACTGCGGTTCCTCCGCCGCTGCAAGCATTGCGGTGGAGTAGGGCGGAAGAAAATCGACTTGAAAAATAGATGTTTGCGTATGAATGGTTAGGGCGGCACGCCCTTTCGGCAGTCTGTTACAAGTTGTAGCAGTCTGCTGAAAGGTGTTTCGTTGTTACTTTTCGCCAGTTTGTCGTTAAAAATCGTGAGTTGGGACGTGATTTTTGCATTTCAGGTGGAAATTATACTATAAGCAAAGGAACTTTTTAATAACTTTGCCGTATGAAGAGGCGCGTGTGTTGCGCTAATTCATTTGTTACCTTAATTGTACCTATTATTAACCTTAATTCTATCTATGTCTATGAGAAAGTCTACCTACTTATTCTCAATGATTGCCGCTGCGCTACTTTCTGTCAGCACAGCCACGGCACGCACGTCCGAAGACAAGGCGCCGGAAGCCGTGCTTGAGCGCGCCAAACAGGCTGAGGAGGTACTCAACCTGCGTGGCGTGGGTTATCCCACCACCGAAAGCGAGGCTTACACTGCCTTCGCCGCCGTTATTGCCGAGGCTCGCGCCTATGAAAATGCTACAAAGGACTACGTGGCCGCTCTCGAAACTGCCGAGACGGCTTACAAGAGTGCCACCGAGGGTATCCAGATGCCTGAGGCCGGCAAGTACTACAACCTCGTCATGATGACGCAGACGGGTGCGCAGTGGTTGCTTTCGCCTTCTGCCGAAGACGTGTCCCTCGTTGCTTTCGACGGCACGCCCTCTGCTGCCACGGCTTTTGAATGCCGCGCTAACGCTAACGGCACTTATTCTTTCCTCTCGCCCCAAAACAAGTGGTTCCGCAATCACTCTAAGTATGCCGGTGTAAGCTGGCTTTCGGGATGTTCCGTAACTGGCCTTGACGACACTTACAACGAGCTATACTGCAATATCACCGTTGCTCGCATGGGTAAGGACGACAAGACGGATGCAGAACTCGACGAACTTTTTGGCTACATGACGCTTTTTAGCTGCAGAGGCTATGACTCGGGCAAGAGCAGCTATCTCAGTGGCTACACCATTATCAAAAACGACGGCTCAGACTATGACGGAGCTGGCAACCTATATTATAACGCAAGTGTCACCGTTGCCGTCCGCTTTGTTGAAGTTGTACCCGAAGACGCAGGCGAAACGGCGAAGAACACGTTTGTCTATACCGAGGTTTCGCCCGAGAACAACAGCACGGTCGAAACGCTCTCCAAAATCCGTATGACCTACCCCGTTCTCAGCGGGTCGGTAGACTATGAGCAGTCTATTGCCGTAATCAACACCGCCACGGGTGAAACGGTTACCCAAGGCACGCTCAACTGGGAGGACTATTGGGGCGGCTCAACTGTCATCACCTTTACGCTCGATACCGCTATCACTGCCGCCGGTACGTATAGCATCACCGTTCCCGAAGGCTTGATTTACGACGATCAGATAATCTGGAACGACGACGATACCATGGACGACTCCGCCGCCACCTACAACCCTGAGTTTACGCTCACCTACACCGTGACGGGCACGGCTACGCCGAAGAACACGTTCAACTATCTCTCCGTCAGCCCCGAGAATAATAGCGCAGTAGAAACGCTCTCCGTAATTCGCCTCACCTATTCCGCTCGCAGCGAATCCATAGAATATTATGAGCCGATTGAGGTAATCAACACCGCCACCAGCGAGAAGGTGACCGATGCCTATCTCAATTGGGAAGACTACAACGGCGGCTCGCCTGTCGTGACGCTCACGCTCGATGCGGAGATTATCACTCCGGGCACGTATAGCATCACTGTTCCCGAGGGTTACATCTACGACAACCAAATCATCTGGAACGATGACGATACTTATGATGACTCTAACGCCACCTACAATCCCGAGTTTACGCTGACCTACACAGTGACCGGCCCGGCAGTGCCGCCCGTTGCTTCGCTCGACGAATTTAGCAACACGATAGCTTACACGATTAAGAACGCCAACGGCTTGGGTACGATTTATTACGATGAGGCTCATTCTGGCATGATGTGGCTCGGCGCGTCCAACAATTACAATTTCAGTCAGGACGTTGACCTCACGAGCAAGAACGCCAACTGGCTGGTTATCTTATTCAATGAGCAGTATTATCTCTACAACGCCGGTGCCGGCCAGTTTGTTAAAGTCAACGCTTTCGCTGGCTCTGTGAACACCTCCCTGCAAGATGAGCCTATCGCCATTACCATTCAGGCGCTCGGAGACTACAAGTTTGCCTTCTCTACCAGTGGCGGCACGAAAGACTGGATGTGTGCCTCTCCGCAGATTTCTGGCAAACCTGTTTGCCAATGGACGGTCGACGACGGCGGTTGCGCTTGGCGCCTCACACCTAATGCCGAGCTCGACGTAACGGCAGAGAGTGCCGCAGCTATCGAGAAAATTGCCAAAAAAACCGGCATCCGCAGCATCACGTCGGCAACGCCCGCTGCTTCCCAGGCATTCACACTCGACGGCCGCAAGGTAGCAGGCAAGCTGCAGCGCGGTCTGTACATCGTGAACGGCCAGAAGGTTTATGTGAAATAAGCATTCAGACACCTATTACCCGAAAAAGGCGCACCCCCAGCGGTGCGCCTTTTTTTGTGCCTTTGCGCTTGGACATTGCTGCCTGACACATCTTATTTGCACGGAGATAGTTTTCACTAAGTCCGTGCTATTTTTTACTTTCCTATAAGAAAAAGTTTATTACAAAGTTTGTAACGCTTGTTACAAAGTTTGTAATACATGTTACAAAGTTTGTAATACGTGTTACAAGGTTTGTAACAAAAACTTTCTTATAGGATAGTAAAAACTGTAAGCAGGATAATGATAATTATCCCCGAGCAGGGAAGAAATCTCCGGCATGCCGTCAGCAGGGTTTGCCCGTAAATTGCTCGGGGATATAAGGCGCGGCGATTTTCGCGATGGAAACAGCGTTTTTTTTGTATATTCCTCCTGATTTTTCAGTGTAGTGCGAAACGGTCGGAAGCGGAGAGATTACCATTTTTGCGGTAAATGCGGGCGGTAATTACCCGAAACAGCGCGCGACGCCAAAAAAAATTCGTACCTTTGCAGCACAAAATCAGTAAATTGTATGACAAACTGCAACGTTTTTTTTGTAAAAAAGTTCTCTTGCCTTTCTTTTTTACTCCTTTCCTTGCCTCTTTTTAATGCCTGCATCAAAGACGAAGCGCCCAATGCCGAGTGCGACATCACGGGCGTTGATGAGGAGTGGCTCAAAAGCTTACCCGAAGGCACTATCCTCGGAAATCCCAACATACAGAACAATTCCGTAAATTTTCTTTGCACGCCCAACGCCGACCGCACGGCACTCGCCCCGCGCTTCACGCTTACGCCGGGCGCACGCATCACGTATCTTGACAAAGGTTTGGCAAAGGATGGCAACGGCGCCATACGCAACTTCTCCACCCCGCAGATTTATACCGTGATAGCAGAGGATCAGGTTTGGCGCAAAGACTATGAGGTGGCATTCCTGCCCCTTAGTCCATTCAAAAAATGCAGTTTTGAAGATACAAAACTGGAATACGCTTCGACGGGGAGCAGTAAGTCGTGGCACAAATGGCTGCAACCCAATCCTGAGTTCAATTATACCAGCGACTATTGCTGGGATAGCGGCAACGCAGGCTATGCCTTGACGGGCATGGCTTCCGCGCCCGAACATTATCCTACCGTCAGCGTGGAAGGAGGCGTTGCAGGGAGATGCGTACGTATGGAGACGCTTACAACGGGTTCTTTCGGCAAAAATCTGAACATGCCCATCGCTGCCGGCAACCTGTTTATCGGCTCGTTTGACGTGTCGAAAGCCGCCAGCCCCACGGGCGGCGCACGCAAAGCCACGAAGTTTGGCTTGCAGATGGTGGCGGGCGAACCGCTTTTTCTGCAAGGCTATTATAAATATACTGCCGGTCCGGTCTTTACCGACATTAAGCAAAACGTCATTGAAGGGCGCAAGGACCTTTGCGACATATACGCCGTGCTTTATGAGGTAGACCCCGACCCTGCCACAGGCAAGGTGACGCCGCTCAACGGCAACGACGTGCTTTCGTCAGACCGTATCGTGGCATTGGCACGCATCGCCGATCCGGGCGAACCGCAGCAGTGGCTGTTTTTCAGCGAACCCTTTGTCTACAAGAACGGCAAGTCGTTTGATGAAGAGCGTTTTCACCGCAACGGCTACTCCATTGCCGTGGTGATGACTTCGAGCCGCGAGGGTGCATATTTTGAGGGCAGCGTAGGCAGCACGCTCTATGTGGACGAAATAGAAGTCAAGTGGCGCGAAATACACAGACAATAATATATCTTATTAAAATACAAGCATCATATTCCTATGGCCAAGACCAACAGCATAATGCTCCGCACGTTTCTTACCCTCTGCCTCGCATTTGCCGCTTCCACGGCATTTGCCGCCGAAGGCGAGAATAAGGAAAAAGAACCGAAAGAAACCGATTTCAACCTCCTGCGCGCTGCTCTTAAGGGCTGGCACGTGCGCCTCGCCGCAGGTTTCAACCTCGGCGGCACGTCGCCCCTGCCGCTTCCTAAGGAAATACGCGGCATCGACAGTTACAACCCCACGATGAACATCTCCGTAGAGGGCGGGGCGCACAAGCGTTTCGAACATTCCAACTGGGGCATGATGGTCGGAGTGCGATTTGAGACGAAAGGCATGAAGACCGACGCCACGGTGAAGAACTACCACATGGAAGCCGTGAACGAAGACGGCAGCGGCAAGGTGGTGGGCGCATGGACGGGCGGCGTACGCACCAAGGTGCGCAACAACTACCTCACCTTCCCCATCCTCGCCACTTACAGCATAGGCAAGCGCTGGCAGGTGTCGGCAGGTCCGTATTTCTCTTGGATGTTCGACGGCGAGTTCTCGGGCGAGGCCCACGATGGCTATATCCGCGACATCGACCCCACGGGTACGAAAGCCGAAGTGTCGCGTGCCATCTACGACTTCTCGAGCGACCTGCGCCGCTTCCACTGGGGTTTGCAGGCAGGCGGCGAGTTCCGCGCCTATAAGCACCTCTCCGTGATGCTCAACCTGCAATGGGGTCTGAACGGTATCTTCCCGAGCGATTTCGAGAGCGTCACCTTCGACCTCTATCCCATTTACGCCACGCTGGGCTTCAGCTACGTGTTCTAAACGACAATCATATTTTATTATTCCATAAACTCCTAAAACTTTCAGCTTATGAAAAAAATTTTACTCACACTCGTAGTCACCCTGTTTCCTATGAACAGCCTTTTTGCACAGGACATTACCAAGAAAGCCGACGGCATTTACAACGGCAAGCTTTGGATTAATCTCATGAGCCCAATTGATGATGAGTCGGAACCGGTAGAAGGACAAGAAATCAAGATTTTCCCCGATGGAGAAAACACCGTGACATTCGCTCTCTACAATTTTATGTTTGGCGATGTTGTATTAGGCGACATTATTCTGCCAAATGTTCCCGTTACAGAGAGCAACGGCAAATTGGTTTTTGGAGCTAATGAACCCAAATTCTTTAACTTTGAATCTGCTGGCATCGAAGCAACTGCGCAGCTCAATAGCACTACCAGTTTTATAGAAGGCGGTCGTCTTTATGCCGATATCGATGTGGTTTGGACCAACGGTGGCAACGTTCCCATTTACGTGCGCTTCGACGGCAACAAGACTGCCGACACCGGCATAGTCAACATCGCAGCCGGCAAGCACAACGGCATCGAAAACATCTACAACCTCAACGGCGTGCGCATCAGTGCTGCCAAAGGCCTTTGCATCAAAAATGGCAAAAAGGTTTTTGTGAAATAAGTTACCTATAATTAAAACAGAAACGCATTATGAAAAAACTTTTACTCACCTGCGCCCTGGCATGCGTCACGCTCGCTGCAGGCGCACAGGGCATCTACCAGTTCGCCGACCCGGGATTTGAGGGCGAATGGCGATCCTCAGAAGAACCAGGCAACGGTTGGAATTCATTCCCTTCGGCCGGCGGTTCCATGGCCAGTTTAGGCAAGGGTTCTTCCCCCAAACCTCAAAAAGTAGAAGGACACAATAGTAGCGTGGCTGTAAAACTCTATTCAAATAGCATTTTTGGAGTTAAAGCCAACGGCAACCTTACTACCGGGAAAATCAATATGGGCAACATGACACCTGCCAATTCTGCCAACTACAACTACACCGACCGCAGCAGCAGCGACAACAGTCTGCGATTCGCCGGTCGCCCCGATGCCGTGAGCTTCTACGCTAAGTTCACCCCGGGAGCCGGTAACCAAGCACGCGGGCAGTTTATCCTCCACGACGACTGTGACTATCGCGACCCCGAAATCAGCGACCAGAGCGGCAACCGCGTGGGCAAGGCTTCCGTCCTTATTGATGCCTGCACCGACTGGACGAAGTACGAAGGCGCATTCACCTACGACAAGAACAGCACTCCCGAAGTGCAATATCTGCTCGGCTCTTTCACCACCAACCCCACACCTGGCGGCAGCAAGGGCGACGAACTCATCATCGACGATATCCACTTTATCTATTACAGCACACTCCGAGGCGTGCTCTACGACCCTGTAACCATCGACTTCAAGGAAGACGTGTACAACTATACCGTTGACGCCGAATACAACCCCATCAACTTCTATTGCGCCCCCAAAGGCGCGGGCGCAACGAAAGAGTTGAGCTATGACGAAAATACCGGCGTGCTCACCGTTACCGTGAAGGGCAACGACATCTCCGTCAATCCCGAGAACTATACGGTGTACACCTTCACCTTCAAGACCGACAGCGGAACGACTGACCCGGATCCCGATCCAGATCCAGACCCAGATCCAGACCCTGACCCCGATCCTGATCCCGAACCCGAAGTGAAGCCCCTCGGCATGCCCGTGGCAACGTTGGCAGAGCTTTCCAACACAGAGACCTATGCCGTTTACAACGACACGTATACCGCATACCTCATCTACTCGGAAGCCAACTCTACTTCTAAGGTATGGACTGCCGAGATGAGCGGCGACGGCGGCGACCACAAGCTTTCTAACTCTGCTTACGCCGGTGAGTTCGACGCTACGGCGGCTGCGATGAGCTGGATGGCCATTCAGTATGAAGGCAACTTCTATCTCTACAACGTAGGCGCACAGAAGTTCCTCACCACACCGGGCTACAGCGGAGAAACAGGCGCTTGCACCTTCTCTTCAAACCCCGTGGCACTCCAAACCTCCGACCTCGGCAACGGCTGGTTCGCCTTCTCAGCATCGGGCAGTGAGAAAGACTGGGTTTGCGCCGCTCCGCAGCTTCCCAACCCCGTATCCATCTGGACCACGAGCGACAGCGGTAAGTACTTCACGCCCTCCGGCATCTCTGCTGTTAGCAACGACACCGTTGCAAACGGAATGATTTACGACCTCAGTGGCCGCCAAGTTGGCACGCTCCGCAAGGCTCTGCCCCGAGGCATCTATATTCAAAACAATAAGAAGTTCTTTGTGAAATAATCTTCTTAAAAATAATGCAACGCGCGGCAATGGTCGAGAGTGACATTGCCGCGCGTTTTTGCATCATATATATAAATAAAGAAACCGCGTAAGAACGGCGATGTTCTTACGCGGTTTTCGTTGCGCTTCAGGATGGGCTTGAACCAACGACCCCCTGATTAACAGTCAGGTGCTCTAACCAACTGAGCTACTGAAGCAGGTAAAAGTTTTCTTAAAAATATAGGGCGACTCGCTTGCGCCTTTTTCGTTGCGCTTCAGGATGGGTTTGAACCAACGACCCCCTGATTAACAGTCAGGTGCTCTAACCAACTGAGCTACTGAAGCAGTGTCTTAGTAGAGAAAAGGCATGTCCTTTGCTCTTTTGCGGTGCAAAGGTAACGGATAATTTTGAAATAAACCATATCTTTGCAAGAAAATTGCGGCTTTTCATGTAAGAAAATAAATTTTTCAGCAAGTAGGGACGTTTTACAAACGCCCGCCGTGTGCGCCGCATGGCAAAAATTCAAATAAAGCAATCAAGAAATGAAGCGAATTTTGGGCATTGGAAACGCTCTGGTAGATGCGCTCACGCTTATCCCAAGCGACAAAATACTTTCAGAACTTAACCTGCCGAAGGGTTCAATGCAACTCATCGATGAAACCCGCTTTGCCGACATCTGCGCGCGGCAAAAGGGGCTCGATGTGAAGTGCACCACGGGCGGCTCGGCCTGCAACACCGTGCTCGCCGTTGCCAACCTCTGCGGAGAGGCGGGGCTGATAGGCTGCATCGGGAAAGACAGGGCAGGTAAATTCTTCGCGGAGAATTGCCGGGCGCACCATATCAATACGCATCTTTATGAGCACCCCACGCTGCCAACTGGCATCGCCAATACGTTTATCTCAACGGACGGCCAGCGCACCTTCGGCACGTTTCTCGGCGCAGCGGCGAGCCTCACGGCCGAAATGCTGCAAAAGGAATGGTTTGCCGGTTACGCATTGGTGCATATAGAAGGGTATCTCGTGCAAAACCATGAGCTGCTGCGCCACGCCATACAAATGGCAAAGGAGTGCGGTCTGCTGGTGAGCCTTGACCTTGCAGGATATAATATTGTAGAGGCCGAGCACGCGTTTTTCGAGCAACTGCTGCCGCAGGTGGACATCGTTTTTGCCAACGAGGAGGAGTCGTTTGCCTATACCCGCAAAGCGCCCCGCGAGGCCGCCCGCGCCTTGGCAGAAATTTGCGATACGGCCGTGGTGAAAATAGGCAGCGAAGGCGCAATCGTGGCATGCGGCGAAGAACTCATTCACCAGCCGCCGCTACCCGGGGCAAAAGCCATTGACACTACCGCTGCCGGCGATTATTTTGCCGCAGGCTTCTTGCACGGGTTTGCCAACGGGCACTCATTACCCGACTGCGCCGTCCTCGGCACGCTACTCGCGGGAAACATTGTCCAAGTAATAGGCACCGCGCTTTCCGAAGACGTTTGGCAGGATATTCGCCGCAGAGCGTTTTCCGAATAACCACCCTAATACATACAAGTCCGCTCGTCTACAAACAATATCAAAGATGAAAAACTTACGCGCCATCGGCTGGGTCTTGCTGCTTGCGCTGACCTTGCCTTTCAATTCGGCCTGCATCAAGGCGCAGACCAACCACAACTTTGAATTGGTGAAGAACCTCGACATCTTCACCGCGCTCTATCGAGAACTCGACCGCAACTATGTGGACACACTCAATAGCCAGAAACAATAGCCAGAAACTCATTGAAAACGCCGTGCTATATATGCTCGACCAACTCGACCCCTACACGGAGTTTTATCCTGAAAGCAACACCGAAGACCTGCGGCAGATGACGACGGGCAAATACGCCGGCATCGGCTCTACCATCATGTATCGCCCGAAAGAGAAGCACTGTATCCTTACAAATCTCTACGAAAATATGCCTGCCGCAAAGGCGGGACTGCGTCCGGGTGACGTTATCCTTTCTGTCGACCAGCGTCCCGTGGCCGACAAAGACCTTACCTTCAAGGTGACGCGCGAGAACATCGTAATCCCTTCCGTATCGCTGCACACCATGGTGGCCGACAGCATAGGCTATCTACACCTGAGCGGATATATCGACGGCACGTCGGAAGAAGTGCGCCGCGCCATCGTGGACCTGAAAAAGCAGGGGGCGAAAGCCTTTATACTCAACCTTTGCAGCAATCCTGGCGGCGTGGTCGATGAGGCAGTGAAAACGGTCAACCTCTTCCTGCCGCGCGGCAAGGAGGTAGTGAGCAGGAAAGGAAAGACCAAGGAGAGCAATTACAAATACAAAACCACTGACGACCCGCTCGATCCCTCCTCGCCCTTGGTCGTATTGACTGACTTCGGTTCTGCCTCTGCCTCCGAAATTACGAGCGGCGCGTTGCAGGACTACGACCGCGCCGTCATCATGGGGCAGCGCACCTACGGCAAGGGCCTCGTGCAGCAGTCGCTCGAATTGCCTTATAACACGGCGGTGAAACTTACCACGGCACGCTATTACCTGCCTTCGGGGCGCTGCGTGCAGGCCTACGAGTTCAAGGACGGCGAACCCGTGCATCTGCCCGACTCTTTGACCAAGGAGTTCCGCACGGCGGCCGGGCGCATCGTGCGCGACGGCGGCGGCATCACGCCGGACATTGAAGTAAAGGAAGACAGCATGCCGGCACTTATTCCCTATCTGGTTGCCTCCGACCAACTCACAGACTATTGCGTGCGCTACCGCAATACGCACGACACGATTGCCTCGCCCACAGAGTTTCGCCTGACAGATGAAGAATATACTGATTTCACCGAGTTTATGAGGGGCGAAAACTTTACTTACGACTTATCCAGTCAGACGGTTTGGCTGACGAAGCAAAAGCAGAACTTGATGCGCTTGAAGCAAAATTAAAAAGCAATCTCGAAAATGACTTCAAGCGTTACGAGCCCATTATCCGCTTTGCGGTGGAGAGCAACATCGTGGAATATTATTATTACAACCGTGGGCGCGGCCTCTACAACGTTCCCAGGAACAATATGATTAAAGAAGCCATAAAGTTGCTGCAAAATCCCGACCGCTACCGCCGCGTGCTGAATGGCGAACCAGCAGCGTAAGGAGTTACAAATAGACATAACGAAAAAGAACAGGGAGCAACTGCTGTTGCTCCCTGTTCTTTTTTTTCTGGATAAGGTGTTTGTGTTATGTTGCCTTATTTCAGCACGCCGAGTTCCTTGCCCACCTTGATAAAGGCAGCGATACACTTATCGAGGTGCTCGCGCTCGTGGCCGGCAGAAATCTGCACGCGGATACGGGCTTGGTCTTTCGGCACTACGGGATAGTAGAAGCCCGTCACGTAGATGCCTTCTTCCTGAAGCTTCTGGGCGTAAACCTGCGAGAGTTTGGCATCGTAGAGCATCACGGCGCAGATGGCGCTTTGCGTAGGCTTGATGTCGAAGCCGGCGGCCATCATCTTGTCGCGGAAGTATTCAACGTTTTCTACCAACTTGTCGTGCAGGGCGTTGCTTTCCTTCAAAATCTTGAAGGTTTCGAGGGCTGCACCGACAATGGCGGGGGCTACGGAGTTGGAGAAGAGGTAAGGACGGCTGCGCTGGCGGAGCATGTCGATGATCTCCTTGCGGCCCGTGGTGAAGCCGCCCATTGCGCCGCCGAATGCCTTGCCGAGCGTGCCGGTGTAGATGTCTACGCGGCCGTAGGTGTTGAAGAATTCGCTAACGCCGTGGCCCGTTGCACCCACAACGCCGGCGGAGTGGCTTTCGTCCACCATAACAAGCGCATTGTACTTCTCTGCGAGGTCGCAAATCTTGTCGACGGGAGCTACGTTGCCATCCATAGAGAACACACCGTCGGTGACGATGATGCGGAAACGCTGTTCCTGCGCTTCCTGCAAGCAGCGTTCGAGGTCGGCCATGTCGGCGTTGGCATAGCGGTAACGCTTTGCCTTGCAGAGGCGCACGCCGTCGATGATGCTGGCATGGTTGAGCGCGTCGGAGATAATAGCGTCCTCGGCGGTGAAGAGGGGTTCAAACACGCCGCCGTTGGCATCAAAGCAAGCGGCATAGAGAATGGTGTCCTCTGTGTGGAAGTAGTCGGCAATGGCTGCTTCAAGTTCCTTGTGCGTGTCCTGCGTGCCGCAGATGAAGCGCACGCTCGACATACCGTAGCCACGACGGTCCATCATGTCCTTGGCGGCCTGAACGAGGCGCGGGTGGTTGGAAAGGCCAAGGTAGTTGTTGGCGCAGAAATTGAGTACTTCGCTGTTGGCTACGTTAATGGCAGCCTGCTGCGGTCCTTCGATGAGCCGTTCGCTCTTGTAAAGCCCGGCGTCCTTGATGGCTTGCAACTCTTCTTGAAGATGAGTTTGGAAATTTGTGTACATATTTATATAGTTGGGATAAAATATTTAGATGAGTTTTTTAGTAGACGAGTAGACAAGTATACGAGTAGACGAGACATGAATGTCTTGATATATATATTATATGAGTATCCTGTCTTGTTTACTCGTATACTTGTTTACTAAAAGGTCTTTTATAAATTCATTGCAAAGTTACGCATAATTCGCAATATGTGCTATGAAAATGCTTTGCAAGCA
Organism: Bacteroidales bacterium; assembly: GCA_004552155.1. Lineage (GTDB taxonomy): Bacteria > Bacteroidota > Bacteroidia > Bacteroidales > Bacteroidaceae > Alloprevotella. Next base: position 2,725 of record SFPF01000018.1, on the reverse strand, counting down.
AGTGGAAAGCTTTTTCTTTCATCGCTCAAAGTCTACGAATTGCCCCGTCCCGGCGATACCGCGGGCGGTGATGTGCAGGCGCGTGCCGCTGCGGGCATTGTTGAAAAATACGGCGGAGGCGCGGCCGGCGGCATCGGTCTTTACCGACGGGCACCAGAAGAGCGTACGGCGGCGGTCGGCATCGGTGGGCAATTCCAGTCCGTTATAGCTCGGACTGAAAAACTTGCGGGGCTGAGTATAGCCCTGCACGCGGCGCGTCTCCACGCCTTTGCGCGCCTTGAAGCGGGCAAATTGCGGGTCGATATAGATGTTGATAAGATGGTCGGGGAGGTCGTTTGCGTTAGAAGAAAGCTTTAAGAAAAAGTCGGGGCTGGCATAGCGCGCGATGCTCTCCTTCGGCATAATAGCCACGGACTTCACTTCCTCTGCCATAAGGTCGGCAAGCGCAGGCGCGGCACCGGGAACGTCAGAACCTTCGAAATGAATATTGTAAGTGTCGTTGTTATTGAATATTACCTTTGCCTCTCGACCTCGATAGCGCAGTTTGCAAAGCGAAGGGTTGTCGTTGTCACGGTCGGGCGTAACGTTGCTGTCCACCTCGGCAAGAAATTCCATGAAAAAGTTCGGCCACAGCCCGGCATCTTTGGTGCGTTCCACTTCGGAGGCGATGTCGTAGAACACGACAGCCTCGCGCATACCGGCTTCCTCACCGCCGCGATAAGAGTAGCGGCCGCCCGTAAAGCCGCGATATTGCCCCTTGTGCGTCACGACGGCTTCGCCCAAGTTTTGCGCAACAAGGCGCGGAATGGTATCTTCCCATTCAAACGTCTCTATCTTTTTACCGCCACTCTGCTTCGTTTCATTGGCCAGCAAAGGCAAGGCGATGTCAGTTTCCGCCGGCACAATCGCCCTTGCGGGCGGCATGAACCAGCGGTCTATGGCAAGGCGCGACCACTTTTTCTTCCCGTCTTCATTGCGCACAGTGAACACGGCCGTCCAGTCGCCCGTATAGTCGGCGTTGGAGGTGAAGGCAAAGCGTCCTTCGCTATCTGTCACGGCGGTGCCCTCCAACGCCGCGCCCTGCATGGAATACATCTTTATATTAAGCTCCATATTGGCGTATGGCTGCTGCTTGTTGTTGTCGCGCAGCACGCGGCCGTTGAGTGTGAGGCGTTCCTCAATGGGCTGCTCGGGGCGAAACTCCCGGCTGCCACACATCTGCTCAAAGTCCGTGGCACTCCAACCCTGCACCATAAGCAGGAGGTCAAGCGCGGCGCGGCGCACAGGATCGCCGGGCTGCTCGAAATAATAGCGCGGTCGATGCACATAACCTTTCACTTCGGAAGCGAGCAGCAAATCCTCCGCGAGCGTGGCCGCCGCGCCTTGCGGCAGTTCGCCTTCGGCATCGCGCACCGACAGTGAAAAGTCAGCCTGCGGCATGGGACGACCTTGCGCGTCTTTCAATTCTAATTCCAAAGCCACGGGGGCAAACGGTTCGTATTGCACCTCATTTTGCCGCACGGCAAGCACCAGTTTCCGCTCCTCCGCCTGCCGCCACACCAGCCGGCGGCAAAGGCTCTTACCCGTGAGGTCGAAGAGTTCGATGCGGTTCACGCCGCCGTGCAGCGAGGCGTTCGGCAGATACAGCTCCACCGCCTCGCCGCGCCCTATGCTCAGCGTGTCGAAATAGCAAACCTTTTCCCGGCACATCACCGCCAGCCCGAGCAACCGCTCCTCCGTCATAAGGGCAGATTGCGGCGTGCGCGAAATGAGCAGATTCACGCCTTCGTCGTCGGGCTGCGCTTCAAGCACGTAGCGCCCCTCGGGTTCGGGGGCAGGCAAATCATACTCCTCCTTACCTACACGCACTTTCCAACCCTCCGCGTCGGCGGGAAGGGAGAAGATGCCCATTCCTTCGTGAAGCGGCGCTGCGGCAGTCACTACTTGCCCGTTGGCATCGGCAAGCAGCAGCGTATCGCTTGCAGCACGACCGCACCCGTCGGTCATCTTAAACGCCACGCGCTGCGTCACACCGGCGATGCGGTTACCGCCCTCGGGGAAGAAGGAAACGATGTGTTTGCCGACCCTTTGCCGCCCCAACTGCGGGCGTAGGGTGCGCCGCTCGAGGTTGCTGCCGTCTTCAACTGGCGGAATATCCACCTGCCGCGCCGCGCCATCATTTTCCCTGAACACGGGAATAACGCGCGAAAAGCAGGCCTCTGCACCCCAGTTCATCATTTCGCGGGTATAGGCACGCAGTTCGTAGTAGCCGGCACGCACGGGCAGTTCGAGCGCAATGTCGCCCTCTGCCCTGCCGAGACTGTCGAGGCGCAGAAGACGGCGTTGAACTATGCGCCCGCAATCGTCCAGCAATTCCACATAGAGCACCTTGCTCACCGGTTCGGGGCGCAGTGTGGAAGCGCGCACCACGTAGGCCCTGAACCATAACGTCTCGCCCTCCATATACGCATCGTTGTCGGTGTGCAGATAAACCTTTTCGCGGGGATACTGATTATCAAAGCCTGAAAGTTTTTTGAAATATGCAAACAACCGTTCGGCATCGCTGCCTTGCCCTTGCGCACTGATACAGCCAAAGAGAAAGAGGACAATAATATATAATGCGTGTTTCATTTCAGATATTTTTTGCAAAAGTACGCTTTTCCTGCTTGAAACTCACCTTTTCCGCTTTTTTCTTTGCTCTTCGCTCACCTTGCACTAATTTTGG